>CALAHA010000222.1 GCA_937891565.1 uncultured Ilumatobacter sp.
TGTACCGCCTAATACGCGAATACACAATACCTCTTTGGCTCCACTGTTGTCTGCAACACGCAGACGACTTTCTTGCTGAATCACTTGGCACGCTCCAACACATCGATGACACGCCAGCGCTTTTTCTTGCTGAGCGCACGGGTTTCCATGACACGGACCTTGTCGCCAATGTTGACGTCGTTGGTCTCGTCATGGGCGTACAACTTGGTGGTCTGAAGGATCATCTTGTTGTACTTGGCATGCGGAACACGAGAGACAACGGCCACAACGGCGGTCTTGTCCATCTTGTTCGACACAACGGTGCCTTCACGCACCTTGCGAGCGGTGCGCTCGAGGGTCTGTTCTGTGGTTTCTTCCACTGCTTCACTCATGGGGCTCAGTTCCCTGCCTCGGCCGCTTCGATTTCTTTCGAGCGGATCAGCGTGTTGATGCGAGCGGTCTGCTTGCGAACTTTGCCAATTTCGGCGGTGTTCTCGAGCTGGCCGGTTGCGTTGCGAAAGCGCAGGTTCAGCGCTTCCTGCTTGGTGGCCTGCAACTCTTCGATGAGTTCACCCATCGAGAGTTCAGCGAGTTCATTCTTCTTCGCCACTAGATCGGCTCCTCACGGGTGATGATGCGGCACTTGATCGGCAGCTTCTGGATGGCCTTATTCAGGGCCAGCTTCGCGGTCGCTTCGTCGGGGTACGAAAGTTCGAACATCGTCCGACCAGGCTTCACGACGGCAACCCAGAATTCGGGGTTGCCCTTGCCGGAACCCATACGGGTCTCGGCTGGCTTCTTCGTGACAGGCTTGTCCGGGAAAATGTTGATCCAGACCTTGCCACCGCGCTTGATTGCACGAGTCATGGCAATACGGGCTGCTTCAATCTGACGGGCCGAGATCCAACCCGGCTCGAGAGCTTGAATGCCGTACTCACCGAAGTGGAGGCCGGAGCCGCCCTTCGTTTGTCCCTTGGTGCGGCCGCGATGGTGTTTGCGGTGCGCGACTTTACGGGGCATCAACATTGGTCAAGCTCCCTTTCAGTCCGTGCCGCGGAGCCGCGGCGATTCGTTCGTTTCGCCCAGCGCGGTGCGCTTGGCGATTGCTTCTTCTTCGTCGAGCAACTTCTCGAGTTCCGGGTCAGCTTCTTTCACCAACGGCTGAGCGTCGGTGGCGGCAGCTTCGGCTTCGGGGCTTGCGGCCCTGGGGCCACCTGAGGACACGACCTTGCGGGGTGCCGCTGCCTGGCCGGAGGTCTCGCCAACAGCCATCGCAGCTTCGCGCTGGATCTTGTCGTCGTTGACCTTCTTGTAGGGAAGGATGTCGCCTTTGTAGATCCACACCTTGACGCCAACGCGGCCGGAGCTGGTCTTGGCTTCACGCAACCCATAGTCAATGTCAGCACGGAGGGTGTGCAACGGCACACGGCCTTCGCGGTACCACTCGGTACGGCTCATCTCGGCGCCGCCAAGACGGCCCGAGCACTGCACTCGGATACCCAGGGCGCCAGCACGCTGTGCGTTCTGCACGGCACGCTTCATGGCCCGTCGGAATGCGATGCGGTTGACCAGCTGGTCGGCGACGCCTTGGGCGATGAGAGCAGCATCGAGTTCCGGATTCTTGATCTCGACGATGTTGAGCTGGATCTTGCCGTTGCCAGTGATCTTGGTGATCATCTGGCGCAGCTCGTCAGCCTGGGCGCCACGGCGACCAATAACGATGCCCGGACGTGCCGTGTGCACATCGACACGAAGCTTGTCACGGGTGCGCTCGATTTCAATACGGCTAATAGCAGCCGACTCGAGAACCGTCATTATTTCCTGGCGGATCGTCCAGTCTTCTGTGAGGTACTGCTTGTAGTCACGCTCACTGAACCAACGCGACTTCCAGTCGGTGGTGATTCCCAGACGGAATCCGTACGGATTGATCTTCTGACCCATCAGTTCTCCTCCGGCTTGTCAGCGGCCGTGTCGCTTGCAGTATCTATTGCAGTGTCTATTGCAGTGTCAATTGCGGTGTCGGTTGCTTCTTCTGTCGCGATGTCCTGGTCTGCACCAGGCTTCGAGGAGTCGACTACGGGAGCCGACTCTTCGGTTTCGACTGCAATGGCGGCGGCGTCGGCTTCAGCGCTGGTGTCGGCGGCCTGCTCCTTGGAGCGAGCAACACGGTCACGACGGCTGGTGGCGACGGGGCGGCCGCTGCCGGCACCCTGACGCTCAGCACGTGCCTGAATGATGGCGATCCGTGCGTCACTCATGCGAGCAACGATGATCGTCACGTGGCACGTGCGCTTGAGGATGCGGCTTGCACGGCCACGGGCACGGGGCTTGAAACGCTTGAGCGTCGGGCCCTCGTCGGCGAAGCAGGCAATGATGAAGAGTTCGTCAGCATCTTGGTTGTCATTGTTGACCGCGTTGGCGACTGCCGAGGCGAGCAGCTTGCGGACCGGGATCGCCGTATGGCGCTCGGTCAGCTGCAAGATCTGGTCAGCCGACTTGACGTCGAGGCCGCGAACCAGGTCGAGCACTACACGAACCTTGGAGGCCGAGGTGCGGACGTACTTGGCGGTGGCCTTCGTACCGGACCGTTCGCCAGCTACGTACGACTTCTCGTTGAGCTTGGGGCCGGTCATTAGCGACGTGCTCCTCGTTCTTGACCCGCGTGGAACTTGAAGGTGCGGGTGGGGCTGAACTCACCGAGCTTGTGGCCGACCATCGACTCGGTCACGTAGACCGGGACGTGCTTACGACCGTCGTGGACGGCAAGCGTGTGGCCGACCATGTCGGGGATGATTGTCGAGCGACGGCTCCAGGTCTTGATGACCTTGCGCTCGCCGGCTTCGTTCTGGGCATCGATCTTCTTGAGCAAATGCTCGTCGACGAAGGGGCCCTTTTTGAGACTGCGTGTCATGTTTCTGTATCTCTTTCTCAGCCAACGCGTTAGCGACGGCCACGTCCCGAACGACGGCGGCGGATAAGGAGGTCCTGACTCGGCTTCTTCTTGTTGCGAGTTCGGCTCTCGGGCTTGCCCCATGGGGACACTGCTGGGCGACCACCGGAGGTGCGGCCTTCGCCACCACCCAGGGGGTGATCGACCGGGTTCATTGCAACACCACGGGTCTGGGGCTTGACGCCCTTCCAGCGGTTGCGACCGGCCTTACCGATTTTGATCAGCTCGTGCTCGGAGTTACCAACTTCGCCAACGGTTGCACGGCAGTCGATGAGCACGCGGCGCATCTCGGTGGACGGCATACGCAGGGTTGCGTGATCGCCATCCTTTGCGACGAGCTGCACGGAAATACCGGCGGATCGGCCGATCTTGCCACCCTGGCCGGGGCGCAGTTCAACGTTGTGGATGGTGGTACCGACCGGGATGAACCGGAGTGGCATGGCGTTGCCGGGCTTGATGTCCGAGCCCTGGCCGGAGACGACATGGTCGCCGACTCCGAGGCCACGGGGAGCCAAGATGTATGCCTTTTGACCGTCTGAGTAATGCAGGAGTGCAATACGGCAGGTGCGGTTTGGGTCATACTCGATGGCGGCGACCTTGGCGGTAACGCCATCTTTGACTCGCTTGAAGTCAATGATGCGGTACTGCTGCTTGTGGCCACCACCGCGGTGACGGCTGGTTTTGCGACCGTAGCTGTTACGGCCACCGGTGCGGCTCTTCGGTGCGAGCAGCGTCTTTTCTGGCGTCGTCTTCGTGACGTCGCTGAAGTCGGAGCTCGTCTGGAAGCGACGGCCGGGTGATGTGGGCTTGCGTGAACGAATTGCCATGATGCGCTCAGTTCTCGAACAGCGGGATTTCGCCCGCTGACAGGGTGACGATGGCCCGCTTTTGGCTGGGCTTCTGACCGACGCGGTTGGTACCGCGGGTGCGCTTGCGCTTGCCCTGTCGGTTGAGCGTGTTCACACTGCGAACCTCAACGCCCCAAATGCTCTCGACCGCATCGCGGATCTCGGGCTTGGAGGCCGTCTTGGCCACTTCGAAGGTGTACACGCCGGTCTCGATGAGGGCGTAGCTCTTCTCGGAAACGATCGGAGCAATGATGATGTCGCGGGGATCCTTCATGTCAGGACTCCTCTTCCTTCTTCAGCTGCGAAGCGGGGCGGGTGAAGCCAGCAGACTCTGCGGCTTCTTCAGTGGCGAACCAAACTTCGGCGACCGTCCGGTTGTAGAAGGACGTTCCGGGAAGGTGGTAGAGCTTCGAGCTGGCGTTGCCCTTGATGGGGAAACCATCGGGCATTTCGTCGCCCTCGATCGGAGCGTGCGAGCCTTCGCCATAGGGCGATGCAGCAGCTTCGGCGGCGGGCTTGTCAGCCTTCGGCTTGGCGACGGGCTTGTCAGCCTTCGGCGCTGCGACCTGCGCTTCACGAGCAGGAACAACGTCCTTGCTGAACACGATCCAGTCGTTGCACAGCACGTCGTACGTGTTGAGCTCTCCGGGGCTGATGACGTGCACGTGCGGCAGGTTGCGGAAGCTCAAAGCAGCATTTGCGTCGTCACGGCCGACGACCACGAGCACCGTGCCCGAAATGTCGAGAGCGGCGAGGAGCGCCTTGGCGTCCTTAGTCTTGGGTGAGTTGATGCCGTAGCTATCGACGACGATGACTTTGCCTTCAGCAGCGCGGTCAGACAATGCCGAGCGGAGGGCCGCTTTGATCATCTTCTTGGGCGTCTTCTGGCTGTAGCTGCGAGGCTTGGGAGCCAACGCAACGCCACCACCGGCGAACTGCGGTGCACGGATTGAACCCTGACGAGCGTTACCTGTGCCCTTCTGGGCGTACGGCTTGCGACCACCACCACGCACTTCGGCGCGGGTTTTGGCGCTCTGTGTGCCAGCACGACGTGCGGCCAGCTGAGCGGTAACGACCTGGTGCATGAGCGGCACGTTCGGCACGATGCCGAAGATGGCGTCATCGAGGTCAACCGAGCCGGCGTCTTTACCGGAAGCGTTCTTGAGAGTCAGTGATGCCATGTCAGGAAACCTTTCCAGCGAACTTGACTGCGTTGCGGACGATGACGACGCCGCCGGCGGGTCCGGGAACGGAGCCCTTAATAAGCAGAATGTTTCGCTCGACGTCGCTCTTGACGACTTCGAGGTTCTGCGTCGTGACCTGCTCATGGCCCATGTGGCCTGCCATGCGCATGCCCTTGAAGACACGAGCTGGGAAGGCACACTGGCCGATGGCGCCAGGCTTACGGTGGTTCTTGTGAGCACCGTGCGAGGCAGGTGCTCCCTTAAAGTTGTGACGCTTCATGACACCGGCAAAGCCCTTACCACGGCTGGTTGCGGTCACATCGACCTTCGTACCAGCGGCGATTTGCTCGACCGTGATTTCTTGGCCGACTTCGAAGCCATCTACGGAATCGAGACGCAGCTCAACGAGCCGCTTACCCGGCTCGACGCCGGCTTTCTCAAAGTGCCCGGCCTGCGGCTTGTTCAGCTTGTTGGCGTTCTTCTGTCCGTAGGTCACCTGCAAAGCGGTGTATCCATCACGTTCATTGGTCTTGATCTGCACGATGCGCATAGGTGCAACACGAAGCATTGTGACGGGAACGACTTTGTCGTCCACCCACGTTTGCGTCATGCCGACCTTTTCGCCGACGATCGCTTGTTGTGCCATTTCCGGCAGCCTTTCCGTTGTCCAAGCCGTCCGGCGATATACCGGGGGCTCTCCACGCAAATGCTCCGGGCCTGGACACACCAATATTGGTGCACTCAGACGCTCGGAGCACGATGTATAGGGTGCCGTGCGGTTCCGTTCCCAACGTCGGGGAGGGCCTACACGAACATCATTTGTCGTTCTTGTCGATCACGGAACGTATCCCGATCACGGCCATGCAATGGTAGGGGCACCAGGACGCGAACCCAACTCGCGTGTTCATGCGGTTTGAGGTGAATGCGTGTGACTCGCGACACCGCCGAGCCAGTTCGAGGTACTTCTGTCGAGCTGCAGGGCACCAATCGTGCGGACTCGGGACAAAGAACAGCCGAATCCGCCGTCAATCTTCCCGAGATCTACGCAAATTTAGGAACCGGCACTGATGAGCTGGTCGACGGGGGCGAAATCGTCGGTGAGGATCGTTGCGCCGTCGATGAAGCCAGCGAAGTCGGCAACCAGTTCGCCAGGATCGTCGGCCGCGACTCGCAACGCCTCCAAGGCGGCCGCGTCAATTGCCCTGTCGCTGGCAACGATCACGGCATTACCCCGGCGGCCTGCGGCGATTGCTTCACCGCGGATCACGACGACGTGGTCGAACACGAGCGCAATCGTGGCCGCTTCAGCGGCGAGGAACCGCTGCTGGCCACCATCAATGATGTTTGCGGCGTACGTGCCCCCCGGACGGAGCACACGCGCGACGTCGTCGATGAATTCTTCGGTCGCGAGGTGGAATGGCACCGACCGTCCACCGAAGGCATCGCCAATCACGATGTCAGCGCTGTCATCGGCGACTTGATCCAGCGCGAGCCGGGCATCGCCGATAACGATCCGAATCGGCTCGGGTTGGTTGCGGTCGAGCCCCATCTGGTTTTCAACGACATCGATCAGGTCACCGTCGATCTCGAAGACGGTCTGATTCGTCCCGGGAGCGCTGTCTCGCACGTAGCGCGGAATGGTCAACGCTCCCCCACCCAGATACACGATGTCGTTGGCTGCTGGCGCCAACTCGATCGCATCGACGAGTCGCCGCACGTACCAGAAAGCAAGAACGGACGGATCGTCAGTATCGACATAGCTGTGGCGGAGATCGTCGAGCACCAAAACAGATTGAGTCGGATCACCGGCCTCTTCGAGCACGGAGAGGCAGTAGTAGCTCGTCTGTATCTCGCATGGCGAGTCGATGGCAACGGTTCCCAGGATCGACATCGCCGCAAGCCCGCTGATACCCATCAGTTCTGCGACCTGCTGCTGCGGCGATGCTGTAGCCGATCCGGCGAAGAGCGCCAACGCCACGCCACTCGCCAGAAGCAGCAGGCCGGTCGTGACGATCAATGTCGATACGCCCGCAGTTGCCACCAGCACGAAGCCGGTAAAAAAGGTGCCAAAGATCGCGCCGGCCGTACTCCACGCCGACAGTTGGCCAACCGTCGCACCGGTTTGGTCGAGATCTCGCAACTGCAGTTTGATGACTGCAGGCGGCACCGCACTGAGCACCGTTGCTGACGGCAAGAAACCAAAGGCGGCAAGTATCAAAATCATCGGCCCGCCTCCACCCGAGCTGCCGCTGCCAATCACACGCACAACGGGAATCGTCGTGATTGCGAGGGCTCCGCCCAGCATCAACAGCACGGGAAGTAATCGTCGCGGGTCGATGCGGTCAGCAAGATATCCACCAGCCCATGCACCAAATGCGATGCCGGCAAGGATCGTGCCGATGATTCCGGTGTACGTCTCAAGGCTGACGCCGACATACGGTGCGAGCAGCCGACCGGCGAGAATCTCGAGCACGAGCACCGCGGCCGACGTGCCCGCCACCAGAACAATGGCAAGCCAGCTCGGCAGCGGGCGGACCATCGGCGAACGAGCGCCGTCAGGCGCGTCTTTTGGCTGATTCGTCACCGCAGGAAGGGTAGGCCGGCAGGTCAGCGAACAGATCAACAGCCCGGCCGCAATGATCTTGCGAGCCCAGCCGC
>CALAHA010000223.1 GCA_937891565.1 uncultured Ilumatobacter sp.
CGAGCGGGCCAAGATTTTCAACGAGTCGCTCGACGTGATGAAGAAGTGTTGGACCGGCGAGTTCTTCAGCCACGAAGGCACCTACTTCAACTACGACAACATCCGTGTCTTACCTGCCCCGAAGCGAATGGACGTCTGGCTCGGCGGCTTTGCTCCATCTGAACTCAAACGAATCGGTCGCGTCGCCGATGGCTGGCTGCCGTCGTTCGTCACGCCAGCCGACGCCGTTGCTGGACGCGCAGTCATTGAAGGGGTCGCCGGCGAGCACGACCGTGAGATCGAAGACGATCACTACGGCGTTTTGATTCCGTACTCCTTCGGAGAAGTGCCAGAGGTGCTGCTCAAGCTCCTCGCGAAGCGTCGACCCGACCTCGATGACGTCACTCAGCTGGTCCCCAATTCTTGGGAATCACTCGCCGCGTTGATTCAACAGTTCATCGATGTTGGCACCAGTAAGTTCGTCGTGCTCCCCATCGACGAGCCACGCAGCGCCGACCAGTGGACCAGCCACATCGCCGAAGCCGCCGACGCATTGCTTCACCTCGAACAGGGCTAGCAACTTGTCACACCGAGGTCTGACCTCGGTGTGACGGTTTCACTTCTTGCGTTTTTGAATGTTGGCCCATTCGTCGCGGAGGCCAACGGTGCGATGGAACAGCAGCGGAGTCTGGGGGTCAGCTGCGAAATAGCCGAGGCGTTCGAACTGAACGACTTCGCCGGGTGCGGTATTTGCCAACTCGGGTTCGAGCTTGCAGCCACGCAGGACAGTCATCGAGTTCGGATCGAGATCGTCGAAAACATCTCCGGTTTCCGCGCCGGGAATCTCGGCACTGAACAACCGCTCATACGTCGCGACGTCAGCATCAACGGCATGTACTGCACTCACCCAGTGCATCGTCGACTTGACCTTGCGGCCGTCGGGAGCATTGCCGCCCTTGGTGTCAGGGTCATAGGTGACGTGCACTTCGGTGACGTTGCCGTCAGCATCGCTCTCGAAGCCCGTGGCCGTGACGAAGTAGCCGCCGCGCAGACGGACTTCCCGGCCCGGTGTCAGGCGGTAGTACTTTGGCGGCGGGTCGGCCTTGAAGTCGTCTTGCTCGATGTACAGCGTCCCTGAGAACGGAGCGGTCCGAACGCCGTCATCGGCGTTCTCCGGGTTGTTGATGAGCTCAACCTCTTCGACAAGGGGCTCGCCGTCAGCGCCGGTCGGCCAGTTCGTGATAACGACCTTCAGCGGATCGAGCACTGCCATACGACGCAGCGCCGTCTTGTTCAGCCGGGTTCGAATGAACGATTCGAGCAGCTCGATTTCGTGGCGACTGTTGGTCTTGCCAACGCCAATGAATGCGCAGAAGTCGCGAATCGACTCGGCCGGGTACCCACGCCGCCTGAGCCCACGCAGCGTCGGCAGCCGCGGATCGTCCCACCCATCGACCACGCCATCTTCGACGAGCTTGGCGAGCTTGCGCTTTGATGTAACGGTGTGGGTGAGTTCGAGTCGGGCGAACTCGAACTGCTGTGGCGCCTCGAACGGCAGCTCACTGAGCAGCCGCAGTTGTTCGAGGTACCAGTTGTACAGCGCTCGGTGTGCGTCGAATTCGAGCGAGCACAGCGAGTGCGTGATGCCTTCGATGGCATCGCTTTGGCCATGCGCCCAGTCGTAGGTGGGGTAAATTTTCCACGCGGTGCCGGTGCGGTGGTGTGCCTCGTCACGGATGCGATACATGATCGGATCGCGCATCTGCATGTTGTCGTGCTGCATGTCGATCTTGGCGCGCAGTACCCGCTCGCCTTCA
>CALAHA010000224.1 GCA_937891565.1 uncultured Ilumatobacter sp.
GCCTTGGGGATCCGCGCCGTCGACCAGTCGAACGTCTCAGTGACCGTGGTGGCAGGGGCGCCGTCGACTTCGGTGGCTTCGAGCTCATAACGCCAACGGTGCTTGCCGAGGTGCGCCCAGGCAATCAGTTCGTTCTCTTCGAACTCGACGACCGTGCTCGAGATCCTGTACGGCAAAGGCCCCATCTTCATGTCCATCCCAAACTTTGCGCCGAGCGACAGCCGTGTGCCGTCGCCGCGCACCTTCTGAACCATGCCCGAGCCATCGATGTCGGCGTGGCGGGCCGGGTCGGCAAGCACATCGAAGATCGCCTCCGGGGATGCTTTGATCACGCGGGACACGGACACCATCTGCTCAGACATAGCTCAAAGATACGCCACGCTCCAGCGAACTGCATCGCTGTGCCACTGAGGCAGAATGATGACCATGGCAGACCTCGATGCAACCTCACTGCTTCTGACCCGGGTCCGAATCGTCGGGGCCGGACGCGCAGGCGGAGCGTTCGCAGGTGCGCTGGTATCTGTCGGCGTCGACGTCGATTTCGCTGATCGCCACGATCTCTCTGCCGCTGCGGGCGACGTCGATCTCGTCATGATCTGCACGCCCGACGATGCCATTTCAGAGGTCGCTCGGTCGATTGATCCCGGGCCTGCAGTCGTTGCGCACTGTTCCGGTTCCCGTCGGCTCGATGTACTGGCCCCACACGAACGCCGATGCTCGGTACATCCACTCATGTCATTGCCCAATCCGACGATCGGAGCAGCACGCCTGCTCGATGGCTGCCAATTCGCCGTGGCGGGAGACCCCGCCGGCCCCACAATGGTTGCCCTGCTCGGAGGCATCGCCTTCAATGTTGCCGACGACGATCGCTCGGCGTATCACGCAACTGCATCGGTTGCGGCCAATCACCTTGTTGCACTCTGTGCCGAGGTCGAAGCACTTGCGGGTCGGCTCGACATCGACCCAGCCGGATTCTGGCCAATGATGCAGACAACACTCGCCGACGTCGCCGAACACGGGTCGACAGCTGCCCTGACCGGGCCCGTCGCACGTGGCGATTGGGCAACAGTCCGCGCCCACCTCGACGCGCTCGAGAAGGAACAACGCGAGCCCTATATTGCTCTCGCTCGAGTTGCGGCACGCGTGGCCGGGCGCGTCCTCCCGAGCGATCTCACCTGACGACATCCGCCTGACAAGGAAGAGGCCCAGCGTATGCACACAGAGCTGAGCCGCTCCGATACAAATGCAGCAAGGCCAGGTGGCATGATCCTGCGATGCCTACTATCGAAGTGAACGACATCGAGATCTGTTTCGAGAGCTTCGGCCCGCAGGACGCGCCACCGCTCTTGCTCGTGATGGGGCTCGGTGCCCAGATGACAGTGTGGAGCAACGGCTTTATCTCGGAGCTACTTGAGCGCGGATTCCGGGTCATCCGATTCGACAATCGCGATGTTGGCCTCTCGACCAAGACCGCTGGCGATCCGCCCGACGTGATGGCGCTTTACGCGCAAATGATGGCCGGCCAACCGGTCGACGCTCCGTACAACCTGTCGACAATGGCCGCCGATGCAGTCGGGCTGCTTGAAGCCCTTGGCATCTCCGCTTCGCACATCGTCGGTGCGTCGATGGGCGGGATGATCGTCCAGATGATGGCGATCGAGCACCCGGAAAAAGTCCTGTCGATGACCAGCATTATGTCGACGACCGGTGCCGCCGACGTCGGCCAGCCCGAAGCATCAGCGATCATGGCGCTCCTCACACCGCCCCCGACCGATCGAGACGGGGCGATTGCGGCAACCGTTGCGATGTCGAAAATCATCGCCGGATCGTTGTTCGATGCAACCGAAGCTCGCGCCCGCGCGATCGAAACCTATGACCGCTGCTTCCATCCCCAGGGGTCCGCATTCCAGATCGCCGCCATCGCGGCAACTGGCGACCGCACCGAACGGCTGGGCGCCCTGCAGATGCCCACGTTGGTTGTGCACGGTCGCGAAGACTCACTCGTCACGCTGTCGGGCGGCGAGGCCACGGCTGCGGCTGTGCCCGGTGCCGACCTCATCGTGTACGGACAGATGGGTCACGACATCCCCGAGCTGTACTGGTCGCCGCTCGCCGATGCCATCTTCGGCACCGCCATGCGTGCCGAACACGGCTGACTGCGACCCGACTGGGACCCGACTGCGACCGGCGGTTGATCGACGTCAGGTAACGAACGTCAGGTAACGGTGCAGCCTTCAAGATCACCCTGCTCACGCCAGTCACTCAGGATCTCAAAGAACCTCACGGGGCCGGCGCCGTAGTTTGCACTGAAGAAGCCATTTGGGTTGTCGGCGACACCTTCGTTGTTGTAGTAGCCGGGCGTGCATTCGGCTCGGAATTTCGCGCCAAGCCGCGCCTTGTCGATCATCTCGTCGACCCAAGCTTGCTCGCCCTCGGGTGTTGCCTCGATCCGGGATCCGCCGCGTGCTCGCACCTGGTCGAGCATGTACGCGATCTGCACCGCCTGCTCGTTGAGGGTCTGTGGAATGTTGACCGTGACGGCGCCCTGATTGAACCCCATGAAGAAGGCGTTCGGGAAGCCCTCGGTCTGCAGACCGTGCACTGTGCGCAGCCCCGTCTTTCCACTTTTCGCTCAGCTGGCGGCCGGCGCGTCCAACGGTGTCGTAGCCGGCGCGGCGGACGTAGTTCGTGCCGACTTCAAAGCCGGTAGCGAAAATGATGCAGTCGAGTTCGATGTGCTCACCGTTGGCGACGAGGCCGGTCTCGGTGAAGC
>CALAHA010000225.1 GCA_937891565.1 uncultured Ilumatobacter sp.
GTCGTTGGGGAAGTACTGGGGGCCCGCTGGCATCGAAGCGGCGAGATAGTCGACGAGCGGTCCGATGCCCTCGCCGTTCTTGGCCGACATGGGGAAGTACTCCTTGGCTCCGAGCGAGCTCGCTGCCTGAAGCATTCCGAGCACCTGTTGGGGTTTGGCCACGTCAGTCTTGTTGACGATCACGATTGCCTTGGACACATCAATCCGGTCGGAAACCCAACGATCACCCTTACCAAATGGCATCGTGGCGTCGAGCACCAGGCAGGTTACGTCAACGTCTTTGGTACTTTCGATCGCCGTCGCGTTGACCCGTTCGCCGAGTGCGGTGACCGGCTTGTGGAGGCCGGGTGTGTCGACGAAAATCAGCTGGCTCGTCGGCCGGGTAAGCACACCCATGATGCGATGCCGGGTCGTTTGCGGCTTGTCGGAGACAATGCTGATCTTGCGCCCGCAGATCGCGTTGACCAGCGACGACTTCCCGACGTTCGGGCGACCCACGAAGGTCACGAACCCTGACGTGTAACTCTCACTGGCATCAGTCGGTTCTTCGGTCACTTCGTTAGTGTGCCAGGCTCGTTTCCATGACGCGCACGATCAACGGCATCGACGAGATGAAGACCCTCGTCGGCGAGCACCTCGGCTGGTCCCCGTACACCGAGATCACCCAGGAACAAGTTCAGAAATTCGCCGAAGCAACAGGCGATCACCAGTGGATCCACATCGATGTTGAACGGGCGACAGCTGGCCCATTCGGCGGCCCAATCGCTCACGGTTATCTGACTCTGTCGCTCGGCCCAATGCTCTCGCCGCAGGTCTTCGGGGTCTCCGGCGTCGCGATGGGCGTCAACTACGGCGCTGGCAAGATCCGCTTCCCCAGCCCCGTGCCCGTTGGCTCAAAAGTTCGCCTCGGCATCACACTTGTGTCCGTCGACGACATCGCCGGCGGCGCGCAAGTCACCCAGGAGTTTGTTTTCGAATGCGAAGGCGCCATCAAACCGTCGTGCGTCGCAGAAGTGATCTTTCGCTATTACGTCTGAGTCACCACCAGATGACCGAAGCCAGGCCGATCGACATACCGCTTGCAGCGGTCCATGAAGCAATAGCTGCGTCGCGGCCAGACGAATACTGCCTCGTTTTTCGCGACCGCCGGTTCACATGGCAACAGATCACGGACCGCACCAGGCGGCTGGCCAACGCGTTGCTCGACCGCGGCCTCGGGTGCCATACCGATCGATCCGAACTCGCCAACCACGTCAGTGGGCAAGACCACCTAGCGATCTACCTCCACAACGGCAACGAGTATCTGGAATCGATGCTTGGTGCGTTGAAGGCACGCGTCTGCTCTCTGAACGTCAACTATCGGTACATCGCCGAGGAACTGCACTACCTCCTGACCGATGCACAGGCCACCGCAATCGTTGTGCACTCTCAGTTCGCCCCGACGCTGGCTGAAGTGTTGCCGCAGTTGCCTCACCTCATGGTGATCCTGCAGGTCGATGACGAGTCCGGAAACGATCTCCTCCCCGGCGCTGTTTGGTACGAAGACGCACTTGCAGCAGCCTCGCCCGAACGGCCCTCCGTCGATTGGAGCGGTGATGACCTCTACATGCTGTACACCGGCGGCACCACCGGGATGCCGAAGGGCGTGATGTGGCGCAACGGCGATGCCATGGTCGAGTGTTTCGGCGGTTCCCGCTCGGCCCAAACCGTCGACGAATTCGTCGCCGAGGCCGACACCGGGTTGCAGGCGCTCCTTGCTCCCCCCTTCATGCACGGCGCCGGACATTGGATGAGTTTTCGTACATGGCTCGGTGGCGGCACCGTTTTCGTACAGTCGGTTCCAGAACGGCTCGATCCGATCGACGTGTGGTCATTGATCGAGCACGAGCGCCTGAATTTCCTGTTGATCGTCGGAGATGCCTTTGCTCGCCCGCTGCTCGACGAACTGGAATCTCCGACTGGCCGCGATGCGTACGATCTCTCATCGCTGACGGTGATCCTGTCTGGCGGAGCTGCTCTGTCGGCCCCACTGAAAAACCAATTTCTTCAGCTTCTGCCGACCGTGATGATCGTCGACGGGCTCGGCTCGTCCGAGGCCGGCGGCCAGGTCTCCCACGTGTCGGCAGGCGGCACCGCCTCGACGGGCACCTTCGAACTCACGCCCGGCAATGTGCTGCTGTCTGCTGACCTCGATCGGGTGCTTGATCCGACCGAGCCCGAGACCGGCTGGCTCGCCAAAACCGGCCGATTGGCGCTCGGCTACCTCGGCGACGAAGCCAAGACGCAGCGCACCTATCCGACCGTTGCCGGCCAGCGCTACGCCGTCCCAGGCGACCGGGCTCGCTTCCAGAATGACGACCCAAACGATCTCATCGTCGAACTCCACGGTCGCGACGCAGTCACGATCAACTCGGGCGGTGAGAAGATCTTTGCAGAAGAGGTCGAAGCCGCAATCAAAGCCCATCCGGCAATCTACGACTGTGTGGTTGCGGGTCGCCCGAGCAACCGCTGGGGTAGCGAGGTCGTGGCTGTGGTGAGAATTCGCGATGGCCATGAGGCCGATGACGCAGCACTCCTTGCCGAAGCGGAACGCCACATCGCTCGATACAAACTGCCGAAGGCGTTCGTCCGTGTCGAACACGTTGTGCGTTCGCCCAGTGGCAAAGCTGATTACCGATGGGCGAAGACAATCGTCAGCACGTGATCTGAACAAATTCGCGACACACCAACACGGCTGGCCTCTATGGTGACAACCGAACCGCTACCGAACTGCTACCGAACCCGACCGGACATCACGATCACGTGAAAGGGCGGCCTGATATGGGTCTTCTCGACAAACTCAAAGGCGAACTCGTTGACATCATCGAGTGGATGGACGACTCACGATCAACGCTCGCGTGGCGCTTCCCGCGCTACCAGAACGAAATTAAGAATGGTGCACAGCTCATTGTTCGCGAAGGCCAGAAAGCCGTCTTCGTCTATCGCGGCGCGCTGGCCGACCAATTCGATCCAGGCAACTACGAGCTCACGAGCGAGAACCTCCCCATCATGTCGACGCTGCAGGGCTGGAAGCACGGCTTCAACAGCCCGTTCCGCAGCGAGGTCTACTTCATCAACACCCGACCGGTCACCGACCTGCGCTGGGGCACCCCGCAGCCCGTCACGGTCCGCGACCCCGACTTCAAGATGGTGCAGATTCGGGCCAATGGGCTGTGCGTCGTCAAGATCGCCGATGTTGAAATCTTCTTAAAGGAAGTGATCGGTACCGACTCAGCCGTCGAAGCCGACGAAATCGCCGAGCTACTGCGTCGGGTCATCTCGATGGCATTCTCCGACATGGTCCTTGCGACTGGCCTCGGTGCTATTGACCTGCAAGGCCAGCAAGTCGCCCTGTCCGCCAAGCTTGCCGAGTTCGTGCAAGAACGCGTTGACGACGAGTTCGGCCTCTCAATTCCTGAGATGACCATGAACATCTCGCTGCCTGACGAGATCACGCAGGCGATGACCCGCGGCGTGGCCAAGGGCGTCGAAGCATCCGGTTTCATCGAGAACGTCGACCTCAACAAGTATCAGCAGGCTCAAGTCGCCGACTCCATGCTCGCTGCTGCCCAGAACGAGGGGGGCTCGGTGATGGGCGACATGATGCAGATGGGGATGGGCGCGATGATGGCTGGCCAGATGGCTCAGAGCATGCCAGGCATGGCCGGCCAGCAACAGCCGGCCGCCGCACCAACTCCCCCGCCGCTGCCCGGCCAGACCATGTACCACGTCGATCACGGCGGCCAGTCCGGTGGCCCGTACAACATGGCCCAAATGCAGGCCGGTATCCAGAACGGACAGGTCACGGGCCCCACCCTCGTCTGGGCACAGGGAATGGCTGGATGGGCTCCGGCGCAGTCGGTTCCCGATCTGCAGGCTCTCTTCTCCGCTCCGCCGCCTATGCGACCGACAAGCGCCACGCCGCCACCAGTGCCGCCGCCTGCACCCGCAGCCGAATGAGCGACCAGTCACCGCCGCTCACCGGGAGCCAAGATGCCGCCGCCGACGAGGCTTCGTCGCTCGATTCGATGGCATTGAAGCACAGCACCGAAGGTAGTCGCACGTACCCATGCGGTGCCTGCGGTGGCGAGTTGCACTTCGACATCGAGTCCCAAATGCTGAAGTGCCCGCACTGTGGAAACACTCACGAACTTATTGAAGGCGAAGGGGGCCAGGTCATCGAGAACGACCTCCGCGCCGCGCTCCAACTCGTCAAGTCCGCCAAGCAGGCCCACCAGGTGAACTTTGTCGGAGTCGACAAGGAGATCGTCTGCCAGAACTGCGGCGGACACACCACCTTTACGGGCACGCTCACGGCAGAGAAGTGCCCCTACTGCGCGACGCCGATTCAGCGTGACGACGTGCACGACGCCCCCGACCGCCTCCCGGTCGACGGCGTGCTGCCTTTCTCGATCGACGACAAGCAAGCCAAGGAATTGATCGAGAAATGGATCAGCAAACGCTGGTTCGCCCCGTCCGAATTTAAAACTTACGGTCGCACCGGCGCGTTCTCCAGCGTGTACACCGCGTACTTCACGTACGACGCCGACACTCGCACGAACTACACCGGCCGGCGCGGCGACAACTACACCGTCACTGTTGGCCAAGGCGACAACCGTCGCACCGAAATCCGTACAAGGTGGACCTCGGCTCGAGGCCAAGTGAACAACAGCTTCGACGACATCGCCGTGTTCGCAAACGAAGGATTCGAACGAAAACGGATCGACAAGCTCGAGCCCTGGCCAACAGAAGCCGCCAAGCCGTACTCGGCCGAGTACGCCGCTGGCCACCTCGCTCGCACCTACGACAACGACGTCGAAGAGTGCCTTCCCGAGGCGACGACGCAAATGGAGACCGAGATTCGCGAAACCGTCCGACGGAGCATCGGTGGCGACCAGCAGGACATCCGCTCGATAAACATCAACTGGTTGAAGATGACATACAAACATCTGCTGCTGCCGATCTGGCTGCTCACAGTGATCTATGAAAACAAGCCATTCCAGGTCTACATCAACGGCGTCACCGGCGAAGTCCACGGCGCCCGCCCGTTCAGCAAGGTCAAGATCATCACTGCCGTCGTGATCGCCGTCCTGGTGATTGCTTTGATTGCGGTTGCCGTCTCAGCCAGAGGGAGTGGCTAGATGATCGTCTCTTTCATCCTGCTCGCAGCTCTCATCAGCACTGTCGGGTTCGGCGTGGCGCTCTCAGTACGCGGAAAGCGCGACTTCGCCAAGCAAAACGAAGTGGTTCCTGGCAGGAAATCACCGGCACCTGCGTCGTGGGCCGGCGCACATTCGCCGGAAGCCAAACTGCACCGTCGACTCGGCGACGCAGTACGTGCAGCAAACAGCAACCCTCGGCTCACCGAACTCGGCCTCGCCACCCAGACCAAGCAAATCGAGGCTGAAGCCATGTCCATCGACGAGCGACTCGTCGCTGCCGCTGCGTTGCCCACCAGCCACCGCGCCGGCGCCGTTGCCGAGTTCGAACCACAGGTCGCCGCATTAGAAGACGCCGTTGCGGCGCTCATCAAAAGCACAACGGTCAGCGACTCGAAGCAACTGCTCGAACAAGCAGTCTCCGATGCCGACATCAAGCTCCAGGCATTTGCAGAAGCACGAGCAGAAATCGAGGCTATCGACCGCTCCGCCAACGGCACGCTGCCCGAAGCTATCCCCGAACCCAGCCCCGAACCCAGCCCCGAACCCAGGCCCGACGTCGAGCAGGGCAAGGCAACGGGCTGAGCCCTGCCCTAGCCTGAGCGTGTGAGTAACACACGTTCCTGGGATACCGAAAAGCTTCCGGAGGGCGAAGCGAAGGTCGCAGCCGTTCGTGACATGTTCGATGCAATCGCCCCGAAGTACGATCGGCTCAATCGGATCATCTCGTTCCGCCTCGACGTTCGGTGGCGAAAGCGTGCCGTCCGCGATCTTGCGCTGCCAGCCGGCAGCACGGTGCTCGACCTCGCAAGCGGCACCGGTGACCTCTGCATCGACCTCAGCAAGGCCGGCATGACGCCAGTCTCGATGGATTTGAGCTTCGGGATGCTCTCGGCCGATCGATCAGGTAGCCCTCGAGTCCAGACCGACATCTTGCGACTCCCGGTCCCGGACGCCTCGGTCGATGGTGTGATGTGCGGCTTCGCACTTCGTAACCTGCTCGATCTGCCGACGTTTTTCAACGAACTCGGCAGAGTCGTCAAGCCAGGCGGGCGAATCGCTCTCCTCGACGTCAGCGTTCCCAAGAACCGTCTGGTCCGCTGGGGTAACGGCATCTACTTCGGGAAAATTGTGCCCAAGATCGGCGCGGTGTTGTCCGACGGCCCGGCATACGCCTACCTTCCGAAGAGCGTTGCCTACCTTCCCGAACCCTCCACAATGGTCGTCGCACTCAGAGACGCCGGGTTTGTCGATGCCAAACATGCTCAACTGTCAGGTGGGCTCACCCAATTAATGGTCGGCACGCGGGCCTGACCGCTGCTGTGATGCGCGCAGTCACTCGACCGCTCTCCGAACTGATCAGCTCGGACGGGGTCACCCCGGACCTCAATGACATCGCAGGAAGCGACGGGTTCCTGTTCGTCCGCGACGGAGTTGGCATCGCCGGGCGAGGTATCGCTGCACGCGTTCCCATCGACGCAGCAGTCGGATGGCTCGCAGCAGTCGATCACCGGTCGACAGTCAACGGTATTGAACTGATCGCGATGGGCTCGATTCCCTTCCGGCCCGGCGACGATGGTGATCTCGTCGTCCCGGCCGTCCTCGTCGGCAAGCGATCCGACGGCACCCAGTGGGTAACCACATTCGACGATGCCGACCCAACCGAGGCACTCTCGGCACCAGACAAACCGATTCCGACTGCGACGACCTACTCGATCGGCCACAGCGCGCCCATCGACACGTACCTGGCTGCAGTCGCAGCAGCACGTGATGCAGTTCGGGCTGGCCAACTCACCAAAGCAGTGATTGCCCGCCCCATCACCGTGACCGCCGACCAACCAATCGATATCGGTTCGGTTCTTCGTCGGCTCAAAGCGTCGTTCGGATCCAGCTACCGGTATTCGATTGACGGCTTAATCGGCGCATCACCCGAACTCCTCGTCGAAGTCGATGGCGCAGTCGTTCGTTCGCACCCGCTTGCCGGCACCACACCTCGAACCGGCAACCCCGCCAACGATGCGGCACTCGCAACCGAGCTGCAGGCCAGCAAAAAAAACCAGATCGAACACCGCATCGTGATTGACGAGGTCCACGACACGCTTCTGCCCTGGGCGAGTTACCTCGACTGGGAACCGGAGCCGTCCATCGTCTCGGTGGCCAACGTGCAGCATCTCGGGACCCGGATGGAAGGCATGCTGAGCCAGCCAGGGCCGAGTGTGATCGAGCTCGTTCGGGCGTTATCTCCGACTCCAGCACTCGGCGGCCATCCTCGGTCGGAGGCCATCGAACTCATCGAGCGCGTCGAAGGCTTCGAGCGAGGCCGGTACGGCGGTGCAGTCGGCTGGGTCGACGCAGCCGGCAACGGCACGTGGGCTGTGACCATTCGCTGCGCCGAACTGTCTGACGACCGGCTTGTCGCCCGGCTCGTTGCGGGCGGCGGCATCGTTGCCGAGTCAGAACCGTTGTCCGAACTCGCCGAGACACAGGCCAAATTCCAGGCGATGCTCAGCGCCCTCGTACGGCCATAGCTCCACTTTCCTCCCCCACTTCGCCCGATACAACGTTCAGCTGATGGCAGCTGCGACGGCGGCATGGAGGTCGGCGTGCACCTCGACGTTACGGTCGCGCGTTGACTCGACCCGCACGACCCACGGGCCCGGTGTAGCGAGCTGGCCAATCAGTTCGTCAGCCGTCGCCACCGTGTGGGCTTCGAGGCCATGCGCTGCAGCGAGAGCAACCACGTTTGTTCCCAACGGAGTGCCGAAGAGTTGTTCGAAACGATCGTGCTCGAGGGTCGACGCCTGCGGCAGAAACGAGAAGATCCCTCCCCCGTCGTTGTCGACAACGACGACTCGGAGGTCAATGCTGTTCGCAACGAGCCCGACCAGAGCGTTGCTGTCGTGCACGAAGGCGAGGTCGCCGATGAGCACTGCGGCCGATTTACCGATCGCAGCGATGCCGCGCGCGGTAGACATCACCCCATCGATGCCGTTGGCGCCTCGGTTGGAATGGGCTGCTGCCCGCCGCCCGCCGAACCACTCGTGATCACGGATCGGCATCGACGACGACACGACGAGTTCAACACCAGCCGGGAGATGATCAGCAACGGTTCGGGCGACGAGGGGCTCTGACAGCTCGCCAGTCTCAGACAGCGCTGCCAGTACCGCAGCGTCGGCAGCACAATCAGCTGCGATCCAATCGTCGAGCCACCCCGAGTCTGGGGTGCTGCCCTCAGCGGCTGCGATGACCGCGCCGATCGTTGCGACCGCGTCGACGTTGCGCCCGGGATCGATGAGACCCGGACCCCCAATCTGGACCAACTGAGCCCCGCCCGAAACTGCACGATCGATCCACTGGGCCAGTGTCTTGGACGTCGACGGTCGGCCGACTCGGACAACGACATCGGGAAGATGGCTGTCGGCAAATGACGCCGAGCGCAGCATCGACTCGGACGTCGTGACCACTCCGTCGAGGTGCCGCATCCCAGAGATCGGGTCAGCGAGGATCGGCCAACCGGTCAGCGTATGAAGCGCTGCCACGCTGGCAGCATCGACGCCGCTTCGCCCGCCGGCAAGGATCAACCCGTGAGGCACGGTGATCGCTGCGAGCGGTTCGTCGCTCGCTACGGGGGCCCCGACCCGTTCGTCGCTTGCGAGCGCTCCCGGGAGGCCACCGGCCACTCCCAGCAGCGGTTCACGGAACGGCAGGTTCAACTGAATCGGACCGGCCTGAGCACGCTGCATGGTTTCTGCAGCGAGCGCACGCCACCGACCTCGCTCTGCGGCGTCCGCCACGCCGGGGTCGTGGTACCAGCGAACATGACCGCCGTACAGCTCGACCTGATCGATGGTCTGCGGCGCTCCGACGCCGCGCAACTCTTCCGGCCGATCCGCAGTGACCACGATCATCGGAACGTCCGACAACCCTGCTTCGACGACGGCAGGCAAGAAGTTCGCCGCTGCGGTTCCACTTGTGCACAACAGAATTGCTGGAACACCACTGAGACCCGATCCGAGCGCAACGAAGCCAGCGACGCGTTCGTCATGAACGACTTGGACGCTCAGCTCAATCCGATCGGCGAGGGCCATTGCCAATGGGGTCGACCGGGACCCAGG
>CALAHA010000226.1 GCA_937891565.1 uncultured Ilumatobacter sp.
CGAGTTCGGCGCCGCCATTGGGGCGCACCGATCCGACGATGAGGCCAGCAGCTTCCACAGTGCTGCCCGCAGTTGCCACGACCCAGTCGACGGCGGCAACAACATCGTCAGGCTGGCGCGAATCGACGTGTGTTACGCCGACGCCGCATCGAGTGTCGTCGAGCACGAAGAGCACGGTCTCGGCGATTGGTTCGGTGTCGATCGTCGACAGCATGAGCCAGAGTGCCTCTGAGAACGAGTCGACAGGATCGAGCCGGGCGTAGGGGAGTGGACGCTTGCAAGGAGGGTAAGACATGTGGGTCTCCTGAGACTGGGGTGTCGTAGCAGGAGGGAGTCGGTAGTAGTCACCCTAGAGATGGTGTGTCACAGCCGTTTCGGAGCCACCAATTCGTAAGAAGTACACAACCTGGATGAAAGCGTCGCGACCCGATCGGATATCTTGACGGGATATGAGCGACTTCGTTCCTTCCGCCGACGAACTGGTCGAACACAACGCCGAGTTCGCGGCGCAGTTCGCCGACCACGACTTGCAGGTGGCGCCCCTGCGCAAGATGGCGGTCGTGGCCTGCATGGACTCGCGGATGGACACGTTCAAGCTGCTTGGGCTCGAGAACGGTGAGGCCCACATCATTCGCAACGCCGGAGGCATCGTTTCTGACGACGTGATCCGCTCGCTGTGTCTGAGTCAGCGTGCGCTCGGCACCAGAGAGATCCTTCTTGTGCACCACACCGACTGTGGGCTGCAGAAGGTCACCGATGACGGCTTCCGCAACCAACTCGAAGCCGAGCTCGGCATCAAGCCCTGGTGGGCTGTCGAGTCGTTCACCGACCCGTATGCCGACGTGCGCCAATCGATGCAGCGGTTGAAGGTCACGCCGTTTGTTGACGACACATATGTCCGGGGGTTCGTCTACGACGTCACCACCGGAGAACTGCACGAAGTCGCCATCGATGGCTGACGTTCGGATTTACCACAATCAACATTGAAACTCTTCGGTCAGTGCCGTGCGCATTGCAGAAGAACTCGGTGTCGACTTCGAGACTGTCAACTACATCCATAACCCGCCGGACGCCGACGAGTTACGCGGCATCATCGCCAAGCTCGAAGACCCGGCCACAGACATGGTGCGTCGTGACAGCAAGTTCAAGAAGCTCGAACTGACGAACGACGACGTTGCGACCGACGACCAGATCGTTGCCATCCTTGTCAAGCACAAGCAACTGCTCCAGCGGCCCATTGTGGTGACCAAGACGCGCGCGATTATTGGTCGGCCGAAGGGGCGGGTCACCGAGCTGCTCTCCTGAGCAGTTTGATTCCCTCGCTGGCCTTATGACCGACACGCGCGCCGACACAGCGAAGCGCTCACGCTGGGCATTACTCCACGCGACGCTTGCAACGCAGCGTCGAAACTTGACGATTGCCACACTCATTGGGCTGCTCTGGATGTGCGGCAAGGTAGCAGTCCCTTGGCTGGTCGGGATCGGGATCGACCAAGGTATCGAAGCCGACGATCGGGTCTGGCTGTGGGCAGGCCTTGTCGCTGCGGCGGGCATCGCATCGGGCGTGTTCACTGCGTTCCGTCGCTACTACGCCTTCCGCGAAGCGCGTTGGACCGAAACTCAGTTGCGCGAGCGGCTGTTCGGCCACATCTTGCGGCTCCACATCGGCTATCACGATCGGTCACAGACGGGCCAGCTGATGAGTCGCTCGTCGAGCGACCTGCAACAGATCCAGGCATTCGTCGTGATGATCCCAATCACGTTGTCGAACCTCGCCATGGTCATCTCGGTCACTGTCATTTTGGCGCTGACCAACCCGCTGCTGACTCTTGTCGCGCTGGCCCCGCTGCCCCTTGTTAACTTCGCCGGTCGTCGGTTTTCGTCGTCAATCCATCCGGCTGTACAGGCTGTGCAGCAAGAGCAAGCCGAGCTGGCCACGGTTGTCGAAGAGACAGTCAGCGGTGTCCGCGTGATTAAGGGGTTCGGCGCCGAAGCGGTGCAGTCAGCCAAGCTCGAAGTCGAAGCTGACGACATCCGGCGGGTGTCAATCGACGCCGCCAAAATTCGCGCGAAATATCTCCCTGCGATCGAACTGCTGCCGCAAATCGGCTTGATCGGCGTGCTCGGTGTCGGCGGCCTGCAGGTCATCGACGGCACCCTCACGCTGGGTGAACTCGTTTCGTTCAACATTTACGTGTCCCTACTCGTGGCGCCGCTTCGCATGCTGGGCATGACCATTGCCTGGGGTCAACGTGCTGCCGCAGCGATCGAACGGATCAACGACGTGCTCGACACGGTTCCGCTGATCAGCGATCCTGGGAATCCGACTGTGCTGCCGACTCGACAGAGCAACTCGGCGCTTGGCGCAGTGCGTTTTGACGGTGTCGATTTTGGCTACGACGACGGTCTTCGCGTCCTCAACAACTTCAATCTCGAACTTGCCGCAGGCCAGTCGATCGCGCTGGTCGGTGGGACTGGATCGGGCAAGTCGACCGTGGCGCGTCTCTTGATCCGGTTCTACGACGCCGATGCCGGATCGATCACGATCGACGGTGTGCCGATTGGCGATCTCGCCCTGCACGAACTTCGTCGTGCGGTCGGCGTGGTGTTCGAGGACACGCTGCTCTTCGGTGATTCGGTCGCCGCGAACATCGCGTTTGCCGACCCGGACGCGAGCCACGACGCAATCGAGCGCGCCGCGCGGCTTGCCGGTGCACACGACTTCATCATGGGGCTCCCCGATGCCTACGACACACAGCTCGGCGAGCGCGGTTATTCGCTCTCGGGCGGTCAGCGTCAGCGCATCGCCATTGCCCGTGCGATCCTCGCCGACCCCCGAATCCTCGTCCTCGACGATGCAACCTCGGCGGTCGACCCGTCAAAGGAACACGAGATCCGGTCGGCGATGTCTACGGTGATGGATGGGCGCACAACCATTGTCATTGCACACCGCCCGGGAACCATCGCGCTGGCCGACACCGTCGCGCTCGTCGACGAAGGTCGAGTCATCGCAACCGGTACTCACGACCATCTACTTGCCACCGACGCGCGCTACCGGGAAGTGCTTGCGGCCATGAGTGATGCCGACCGGGCCGCCGCTGGGCCCACCGGATTGGGCCGCAGCTGATGTGGGGCATGAGTGCCATCGAAGAAGAGGACCGCCTCGACGCCGACGCGGCCAAGCAGGCCATGCGTCGTGCAGCCCGGATGGCGGCGCCGTTCAAACGAACGGTCCTGTCGGCAATCGGCTTTACCGCCATGACGACGCTCGGCCTGCTCATGGGCCCGGTCATTGTTCGCTACGGGATCGACGACGGCATCAAACCGGCTGATAGCGCAACGCTACGGACCGCTGTCATTGCGTACATCGTCGTGGTGTCGATTGCCTACGTGTCGTCCCGTCAGCAATACATCTTCATCAACCGGGCCGGCGAGGGTTTCCTCCGGCTGCTTCGCATCCGAGTGTTCGGCCATATCCAGAAGCAGTCGCTTGCCTTCTTTGACCGCAACAAGTCGGGTGTCCTCGTCGCTCGAATGACTGCCGACATCGAGTCGATGGCCGAACTGGTCCAGTGGGGCCTTCTTCAGTTCGTCTCGGCGGCACTGCTCTTGACCTTCTCGTTCATCTTGCTGCTGGTCCTGTCGTGGCAGCTCACGATCGTGGCACTCCTGGTGATGCCGGTCATCGTCGTTGCGTCACGCAAATTCCAGCGTGACTCCAACGCTGCGTACCTCGACGTCCGCGACAACGTTGGCTCGAACCTCTCGACCCTGCAGGAAGGGATCACCGGAGTCCGAGTCATCCAGGCTTACGCCCGTGAGCCCGAGCAGACCCGTCGCTTCGAAGAGTCGAACCGCGGCCTGTTCCGTTCGCACCTTTACAGCCTCCGGGTATCGACCTGGTTCTTCGGGCTGGTCGAAGCGAGCGGCGTCATCGCGTCCGCACTGGCGATCGGTATTGGCGGCTGGCTCGTCAATCGGGGCGACGTCACCGTGGGGACGGCGATTGCTGTGCTCTTGCTGCTGGCGCAACTCTTCGAGCCGGTCCAACAGCTCAGCCAGCTGTACAACACGGTGCAGTCGTCAACGGCTGCGCTCGACAAGCTGTTCGGCATCCTTGACACCACGCCCGACGTGCTCGATGGTGAGCTCGCCCTACCGGCGTCGGGTGCCGTTGTGGTGTCGGCCGTTGGCTTCCGGTATCCGGAGACCAAATCACTGGTGCTCGACGATGTCTCGATCACGGTGGCGAATGGCGAGCGATTGGCCGTGGTCGGCGCGACCGGATCGGGCAAGTCGACGCTCGCCAAGCTGATGGCCCGGCTCTACGATCCGACCGCAGGAACCATCACCTTTGGTGGTGTCGACCTTCGTGACGCCACGATCGACTCGCTGCGTCAGCGCGTCGTCGTTGTTCCCCAAGAAGGGTTCCTGTTCGGAGGCACGATTGCCGACAACGTCCGAGTTGCACGGGCCGACGCCTCTGATAACGATGTGCGAGCAGCGCTCGATGCCATTGGCGCACTCGACCGGTTCGAGCAGTTCGAAGAAGGCATCCACACCGAGGTACGAGAGCGTGGCTCGCGCCTGTCGGCAGGGGAGCGACAGCTTGTGTCGCTCGCCCGTGCAGCCCTCGTCGACCCTGCAGTCCTCGTGTTGGACGAGGCAACGAGCAACCTTGACCCGGGCACCGAGGTGATTGTCGAACACGCACTCGAATCGCTGATGGGCAGTCGCACCACGATCGTGGTGGCCCATCGCTTGAGCACGATCAGGCGGGCCGACCGCATTGCGGTCATCGACGCCGGCAAGCTCGCCGAGCTTGGTACGCATGACGAACTGTTGGCCCTCGGGGGTCACTACGCCCGCCTGGCTCACGCTTGGGCCGCTTCCCAACCCAACTGACAGCCCCGAATCTCGCCGACCTGGCGGGCGCCACCAAACCAGACTGCGTGAAACTCGGGATGATTCCGAGCGGAAACCGCTGCATGGCGTCCCGAGATCGCCGCTCTGGGCGATCGCGCCGGCGGTGATGGTGGTGGTGATGGTGGTGGTGGTCAGAGGATTTGCGAGAGGAAGAGCTTGGTGCGCTCTTCCTGCGGGTTATCGAAGAAGTGTTCAGGCGTGCCGACTTCAACGATCTGACCATCGGCCATGAAGACGACACGATCAGCAACTTCGCGGGCGAAGCCCATTTCGTGGGTGACGCAAATCATTGTCATGCCCTCGGTGGCCAAGGACTTCATGGTGTCGAGCACTTCTTTAATCATCTCGGGGTCGAGCGCCGAGGTCGGCTCGTCAAACAAGATGACCTTCGGGTTCATTGCCAGCGACCGGGCGATTGCAACACGCTGCTGCTGACCGCCGGACAACTGCCCGGGGAACTTACGAGCCTGCTCGGGGATCTTGACTCGTTCGAGCAGTTCCATTGCTGCCTTTTCGGCTTCGCCCTTGGGGACGTTGCGAACTTGGCGGGGCGCGAGGGTGATGTTGTCGAGCACGGTGAGGTGCGGGAACAGGTTGAAGCTCTGGAAGACCATGCCGGTCTCGCGGCGGATCTCCTGGATGTTGCGGACGTCGTTCGAGAGCGTGATGCCGTCGACGATGATCTCACCGCGGTCGTGCTTCTCGAGCCGGTTGATACAGCGGATCATCGTGCTCTTGCCCGAGCCGGACGGGCCGATGACGACGACCACTTCCTTCTCGCCGACATTCATGTTGATGTTGGTGAGTGCCTGAAAATTACCGAACAGTTTGTCGACGTTTTTCATCTCGATGATCGCCCGGCCAGAGCCCAGGATTTGGGTGGCGTCGGCGTTGACGGCGCCAGTTGGAGTGTTGCTCATCGCTGTGCCGGATTCCTTTTGAGAGTTGTTTTCATCGGACGCCGACCCCAAGCTGAGTTTCGAGTCGGCGGCTTTCCTTGGACATGGTGTACGCAAACGACCAGTAGCCGAGCGCGATAATTGAATACGTCACGAGTTGCAGGCTCTTGCCGAGGAAGGCGGGCTGGGAGTTAGCAACA
>CALAHA010000227.1 GCA_937891565.1 uncultured Ilumatobacter sp.
CGCCCGGGAACCAGGGCTCTTCGGAGCGCGGGATGGTGTTGACGTATGGCGTCGAGACCGTGGCCGGGAACGACACCTGGCTGGCGCTCGCCCGCGCCATGAGCCGCGACAGCAGATAGCGGGCCCGGTTTTTGCCGTGTCTGTCAACGACGGCGTCAAGGCTGTCGAGCCACTCCTCAGTTTCGACCGGGTCAATGTCGGGGAGCTGATGAACATGTCCGTCAAAAATCATACGGTTTCAGTCTCGCAGGGTTACCGCGCGGTAGCGATGAAGAACTCGCAACTGTCCGAAACTGTTCGGTGGCTGCAGGGCCCATCGCCGTGCGTCAGCCGCGAACGGCTCTAGGTTGAGACCAATGAGTCGACTCGAGATCTACACCGATGGTGCCTGCCAGGGAAACCCCGGGCCAGGCGGCTGGGGCTGGGCTGCGGCACCCGATGGCGAGCCGAACGGCTCCGGTGGCGAAGCAGCGTCCACGAACCAGCGAATGGAGATCTACGCAGTGATTGATGCGCTGCGCACTTATTCTTCGGTGGCTGACGATCACGGTGCCCCGGTGCCAATCGAGATCGTCTCCGATTCCACCTATGTGGTCAAGTGCTTCAATGACAAGTGGTGGGTCAAGTGGGAACGCAACGGCTGGAAGAACTCGAAGAAGCAGCCCGTAGCGAATGACGATCTGTGGAAGCCGCTGATCGAACTCGTGCAAGCTGGCGACGTCACCTTCCGGTGGGTCAAGGGCCACAGCGGCGACCGGATGAATGACATGGTCGACGCACTCGCCGTCGCTGCAGTGCCCCGTCGCGACTGACTGTTCAACTGCGCCGTGAAGGTGCCCGAAAATAGGCAATGATGACGTGACTGCGACGTCGTACAACATTACGATTCGATGACATGCGCACATTGAGTTGGGGTCGAGGGTTGGTTGCTGGAATCGCTGCAGGCGCAGTAGCTGTGGCCAGCGTCGTTGCGCCTCCGCCTGAGCCAGCGCAGGCTGCCGGCGGTGACATCGTTGCCATTGTCATTGAGGGCACTGGCTTCGGTCACGGTCGAGGCATGAGCCAGTGGGGCGCCTACGGCTACGCAGTCGACCACGGCTGGGACTGGAAACAGATTCTCGAGCACTATTACGGCGGGACTGAGGCCGGAACCGTGCCCGCAGCGGAACGGGTCCGTGTGCGACTCACCGGTCTGGACGGTCAGAACACCGTCGGCGTCATTTCGCATGGCTCGCCAATTTCGTGGAACGGTCAGACCAGCGCCTCGATGTACGCCAAAGAAACCTCCACTCCAGGCACGTTCGAAGTATGGGGCTCGACCGGCCAGGCCTGTCCTGGAGCATCGACGCTGACGGTCCCCGGCGGCGATCCAGTGATTGCAACGGGCGCACAGGGTGAGGCGGTCGAACAGATCCAGCAGTTCCTGTGGACATATCAGCCAACGGCGGGAAGCATTGCGGTTGACGGCGACTTCGGTAACCAAACTCGCGGCCACCTGGTCGACTGGCAGATCGCCGTTGGCGTCACGCTCGACGGCACCTGGGGGCCCGAGGATGCCGCGAAGGCGCGTTCGATCATCGATGCCGACACAGCGTCGACGTTCACGCTGCTCGGCACCGAAGTGGCAACCACTGGAAACCCCGTGAGCTTCACCATTGCGAACGGCGACGGAAGTATCGACCCCGAACTTGCTATTGGACTGTGTTCGCCTCAGCGGTCGATCACGCACTACCGCGGCTCAATCGACGTCTTAAGTACGTCGTCCGGGAACCGCGTGGTCAACGACGTGAGCACCCAGAACTACGTCCGCGGTGTCATTCCGCGTGAGGTGTCGGCGTCGTGGGGCGACGCTGGCAATGGCGCCGGGATGAACGCCCTGCGGGCTCAGGCAGTCGCGGCGCGTTCGTACGGGCTCGAGCAACAGCGCAGCTACTTCTATGACGGCACGTCCACCCGCTACGCCACTACCTGCGACACAACCGCTTGCCAGGTCTACGGCGGCGCTGCACGGCGCGGCGCTGCCAACGGAAATGCAGAAGTCCGCGAGGACCCCCGGACCGATGCTGCCGTGGCGTCGACTGCAAACGTGGTCCGGCGATGGCCTGGCGGCCACTCGAAGGCAGGGCAACTCGTCTCGACCGAGTTCTCCGCATCGAATGGCCCCCGCACCGCTGGTGGCGAGTTCCCAGCAGTCAACGACATCGGCGATGACACGCTCAAGAATCCGAACCACCGCTGGAAACGGGTCATTGATGCCGACACGCTCGAGTCGAAATATGGGATCGGCCAGATCACATCGGCTGCGATGACCAATGCGGCGGCAAGTCAGTACAAGGGGTACGACGGGATCTGGTTCGACGACATCGTCATGACTGGCACGTCAGGAACGGCGCGACTGAACTCATGGGACTTCCGAAACGCTTTCAACCTTCCTTCACCCGGCTTCACCGTTCGGATTGTCCGCGAAGTTGCGACGCCCACGAGGTTCGGGTTCATTGGCGACTCGGTGGGTAGCAGTATTGCGTCGGCCAGCACCTCGGAGTTCCAATCCGTCATCGATGGGACGTTCAAATCTCCGACGATCAGCGCGGTATCCAATCGCTGCACAAATCGATCATCGTGTTCGGGAACAAGCGGCGTCGACATCGCCAAGGGCCTGACGTACGGCCTCGATCTGGTCGTTGTCGAACTCGGCTACAACGACAGCGCCTCGACGTTCGCCAGCGACGTGAACGCGATGATGGCTGCGCTGACCGCCCGCGGCGTCAAGCAGGTCGCGTGGGTCAACCTGGCCGAGATCCGGACCAACTCCAACGGCTTGACGTACCGACCGCACAACGACGCGCTCGCGGCAGCTCAGCGGCAATGGCCCAACCTCAGGATTCTCGACTGGAACACGACGAGTAGCGATCTGGGTTCGCGAGCTCGCTGGTTCAGCGACGGAGTACACCTCACCTCCACCGGCCAGGCCGAATTCGCCCTCTGGCTCTTCGGCGAGGCCACAGCGCTCGGGCCGAGCACCAACCTCAGTCCGCCGAAGAAAATCGTGTTGCCGATCCGCGGCACCGTCCTCACCGGCGCTGCTGGCAATCAGGTGACCGTGCCGAACTCGGCGACATTGGTTGCGTTGAACATCACCGCCTTCCAGCCGTCTGGACCTGGCTTCGTGACCGTCTGGCCGTGTGGGTCGAATCGGCCCGAGACCTCGAACCTCAACTACGGCGGTGGCCAGATAATTGCCAACAACGTGCTCGCCCCCATCGGCGATGACGGCACTATCTGCCTGTACTCGCTCGTCACGACCGATGTGATCGTCGACGTGAGCGGTTGGTTCACTGCCGAAGCGGGTGCGGTGGCTGCAGGAACCGGCGTCGTCGGCGTGACGCCGAAGCGCGTCGTCGATACGCGGCGGGGCCTTGGATGGCCCCGCAGGGTGGCTGAGAACAGCCCCATTGTCATCGATGTGGCAGGCATGACCGCCACGCGCCCCGACGGCACGTCGGTCACGGCGCCATCTGATGTGGTTGCCGTGAGCTTGAACGTGACAGCGACCGGCCCGGGCGGGCCCGGATTCTTGACGGTCTGGCCGTGCGACGAGCCGTTTCCGCTGGCTGCGAGCGTCAACTACGACAAAGGTGCAACGGTCAGCAACGGCGTCTTTGCCGGTGTTGACCGAGACGGCCAAGTTTGTATTTACTCACTCACGAGCACCGATGTCGTCGTCGACGTTCAGGGCTGGGTGGTTCCTGATCAGTCCACCGCACCGTTCACTGCGGTCACGCCGAGCCGACTGGTTGACACCAGGTCGGGCCGCCAAGTGACCGCGTCTTCGCAGCTCACGGTCCCTGTGCACGGCGCTGCTGTCACCATTGCTGGCGTGGCCACGACGGTCCCGGCCACGGCAACTGCGGCAGTTGTCAACGTCGTCGTGGCCGATCCTGACGATGCTGGTTTCGTCACCGTTTGGCCCTGCGCCGGCGATGTGCCGCTCGCAGCGAACCTTGTGTATCTGTCAGGAGACACCCGAGGCAACGGCGTCATTGCTCCCATTGGTCCCGATGGGTCGATTTGCATCTACTCGCTCAGCCCCGCCGACATCATTGTTGACATCTCGGGCTGGTTGACCGGCCCGACGTCCGGCAGGGGCGGGTTCACCGGTGCGGTTCCCAAACGGTTTGTTGACACTCGTTTTGGGGTCGGCCCCCTCCCGGTCTGATTGACCCGGTCGCCCGATTGTCCGCTCGGTGAGTTGCCCGAATAGTTTGCGGGTATGGATATTTCTGGAGCAAGTGCAATCGTTACTGGTGGAGCGTCAGGCATTGGTGCCGCCTCGGCCCGCATGCTGGCCGCCCGTGGCGCCAAGGTCGTCATTGCCGACCTGAACGAAGAGGCTGGCAATGCGCTAGCTGATGAGATCGGTGGTGCCTTCGCCAAGGTCGATGTCACCAATACCGATCAGATCATTGAGGCGGTCGAGATGGCCAAGTCGATGGGCCCGGTCCGCGTGCTGGTCAACTCGGCGGGTATCGGCTGGGCGCAGCGCACGATCGGCCGTGACGGCACCCTTGATTCTGCTGCCAACCTCGACGCCTTTAAAAAGGTCATCGCAATCAACCTGATCGGCTCGTTCGATGCCATCCGCATCGCCGCCACCGCCATGAGCATCACCGAGCCAATGGAACATGGCGAGCGCGGCGCCATCGTCAACATCGCATCGGTTGCAGCATTCGACGGGCAAATTGGCCAGGCCAGCTACTCGGCATCGAAGGGTGGCGTTGTTGGTATGACCCTGCCGATCGCTCGCGACCTCTCCGCATCGGGTATCCGCATCAACACGGTTGCACCAGGGCTCATTGACACGCCGATCTACGGTGAGGGCGAGGGCAGCGAAGCATTCAAGGAGAACCTGCAGAAGGGCGTTCTGTTCCCGAAGCGCCTCGGCGATCCGGAGCAGCTTGCATCGATGGTCATCGAGTGCATCACCAACAGCTACATGAACGCCGAAACGATCCGTGTCGACGGTGGTATCCGTATGCCCCCAAAGTGACACGCTAAAAATCTGAATTTGCTGCGGCCGGGCCTCTTCCTTTTTGGGGGATGGGGCTCGGCCGTTTGCGTTCCTGGGAACACTTTGTGTCGATGCGGAGTTGTGCTCTCTATGAAAGCTGTACTGAATGGAACTGTTCTTGCTGAGTCAGACGCGACCGTGATCGTCGAGGGGAATCACTACTTCCCGCTCGAGTCGGTGAATCTCGAATTCTTCACGCCGACCGATCATTCGACGCACTGCCCGTGGAAGGGTGATTCGAGCTACTACGACATCACCGTCGACGGCGAAACGAAGTCGAATGCGGCCTGGTACTACCCTGCGCCAAAGGAAAAAGCAGCCGAAATCAGAGACCACGTCGCCTTTTACGGCGTCGTTACCGTTTCCTGACGTTCAGGCAGGTTTCGCCTGGCCGGGTGGTGTTACAGGCCGGGTGGTGTTTTAGCTCAGGTGGTGTAGTCGGCATTGAAGCGGACGTAGGTGTCGGAGAGGTCGCAGCCCCACACCGTTGACTCGCTTTCGCCGAGCCCGAGGCTGACGTGGATCAGTACGTCGGTGCCCGACATGTAGCCCGACAACGCAGCGAGGGCGGCTTCATCGAGCAGGCGGGGATAGACCTCGTCGGTGCCGAAACGGATCGTGACTGCGGTCTGATCGATCGACTGGTCGTCGGTATGGTCGCTGCACTTACCGATTGCCATTGCGACGCGGCCCCAGTTTGGATCGCCGCCGTGGACGGCTGTCTTGACCAGGGGCGAGTTGACAATCGCCTTCGCGACGCGCTTGGCCTGGGCCGGGTTGATCGCCCCGCCGACGTGTACTTCGATCAACGACTTCGCGCCTTCGCCATCACGGGCGATCTGCTTGGTGAGGTCGATAGCCACTGCGTAGAGCGCAGCTTCGAACTGCGCGGCATCGACGGGTCCGGCGGCGCCGGAGGCCATCACGATCGAGGAATCGCTCGTCGAGGTGTCGGTGTCGATGCT
>CALAHA010000228.1 GCA_937891565.1 uncultured Ilumatobacter sp.
GTACTCTCGTGCGAATGGCACACCCTGAGCAACCATCTGATCGATGATTTTGACCGACACTTCAGCGAGACGGTGAACATTCGCCTCGCGGGCACGAAAGTCACCGCCTTTAACGGTGTCGTAGAACAGACGATGAACGCTGTCGCCATCGCCCTGATAGTTCTTCGCCGCATTGATGCCGCCTTGGGCTGCAATTGAGTGCGCCCGGCGAGGAGAGTCGTGGAAGGTGAATGCCTCGACCTCGTAACCGAGTTCGCCAAATGATGCAGCCGCCGATGCGCCGGCCAGACCAGTGCCAACCACGAGGATCTTGAACTTGCGCTTGTTCGACGGGTTGACCAACTTCTGGTTGGCCACGTAATTGTTCCACTTGTCGGCCATCGGGCCTTCAGGAACCTTGGAGTCGAGAGTGATGGTCATTCGCTATGTCCTTCCTGGTTGACGCAGCAGGTGATGGCGTCGGGGTCAAAATCGATGATGCCGGCGAGGGTGGCGATCGGGAACGAGACGTTGCCGACGACGATGACCGTCGCCACACCCGCAGCGGCGGCCTTACGCCACCTATTGAATCGGGGGTTGTTCGCACCGACCGACTGGAAAAGCGACCAGGTGCCATGGAACAGGTGGATGCCGAGGGCGATGTTCGCCACGATGTACAAGATCGCGACAGGAACACGGCTCAACGATGCATCGAGGTTGCGGTACACGGCGCCATGCACGAAGTCCGGGTTGACCCAGCCCCAAGTGAGGTCAGCAAGGTGCCAAGCAATGAAGGTCAAGACAATGAGGCCAGTCCAACGCATCGAGCGACTGGCGAAGTTGGCAACCTGGTAGTCACGCGCCGACTGGTACTTGACCGAGCGAGCCTTGCGGTTGAGCTGGGTGAGCGACCATGCGGCGTGCAGGTGCAGCACAAGTGCCCCGATCAGGCCGAGGCGCAGCAGCCACAGTGCGTAGCCGTGCGGCAGAATCGGCACGAGTAGTTCACGGAGGAACTCTCCGTACACATCGATGTCATACATCTGCTCATTGCCCTCAGTGACCACACCCAAGTAAGCCTTGAGGTTCCCGATCATGTGCGACAGGACGAACCCGATGCCCACGAGGCCGGTGATCGCCATGACGTACTTCTTGCCGACTGCCGTGCCATAGAGGTCGAGCAGGAATGGTTTTCTCTTTGCTGCGTTCGCCTGTAAGGCGGTGCCCGTTACTGGGCCGCGGCTCAACGTTTGTGCCATGACATCGAAGCTACTCCCCCACGCCCGGGCGCGGCCCAATCGACCTCAGACCATTTGCGGTGACGACCGTCGCATCGCCAATCACCGGATGTCCATTTTTGACCCGAACGTCCCCTTCACCCATCGCTATCGGATAGTCGCTCAGACGCGAAATCGCAGAACCGCCGACACTTCTGGCGACGCTGCTGCTGCGGAGCGACGGGGCGTGGAAACCGTTGGGTTGGGATTTATCCTTGCCAACCGGCCATCATGGTCCGGTTGCTTGGGCTCACACGCACAAGCGCGTTCACAAACCAATCTGCCCAGGAGGCATTACCCCGTGGGATCTATTCCATATCTCGCAGCGCTGTCGGCCATTGCCGCCCTCTGCGTCGCGTTCTTCTATTACAAGTCAGTCGAGAAAGAGTCGCCCGGAGACGAGCGAATGGTCTTCTTGATGACCGAGATCCAGAAGGGCGCCAAGGCGTTCCTCCAGGCTGAATACAAGTGGGTCAGCGTCTTTGCCGCCGCCATGGCAGTGCTGCTGGCAGTCGTCATTGCACCGCTTGCCGCAGTCACCTACCTGCTCGGCGCAGTCCTCTCATCGGCAGCCGGTTACGCCGGCATGACCGTGGCCACAATGGCCAACGCGCGGACAACTGAAGCTGCAAAGCAAGGCCCCGGCAAGGCACTTCCCGTCGCCTTCCGTGGTGGCGCCGTCATGGGCTTCTCCGTTGCAGGCCTCGCACTGCTTGGCCTCACGGGCACCTACATCGTGTTCGTCACGCTCCTCGAGGTCGACCAAGCATTCGAGATCGTCACGGCCTACGGCCTCGGCGCATCGACGATTGCCCTCTTTTCCCGCGTCGGCGGCGGCATCTTCACCAAGGCCGCCGACGTCGGCGCCGACCTCGTCGGTAAAGTCGAAGCCGGTATCCCCGAAGACGACCCCCGCAACCCGGCCACCATTGCCGACAACGTCGGCGACAACGTCGGCGACGTCGCTGGCATGGGCGCCGACCTCTTCGAGTCGTACGCCGGCTCGATCATTGCTCCGATCTCACTCGTCGCATTCGCTGGAGCGATTGCCGCCGAGCAGGCCGGTGCTGCAGGCAACATCGAACTCTTCGTCTTCCCGATGTTCGTTGCGTTCGTTGGCATGGTCGCTTCAATCATCGGGTCCTTTCTCGTCAAGGGTGGCGATTCGACCGATTCGAAGCACCTCAGCAAGGCGCTGCACCTCGGCACGAACGTTGCTATGGCCATCACCACTGTTGGCGTACTCGGAGGTTCATACTGGATCTTTGGCGACTCCGACAAGCCGTGGGGCCTCGCCGTCTCGGTCATCGGCGGCCTGATCATCGGTTGGGCGCTCGGCAAGACCGCCGAGTACTACACCTCAGATCACTACAAGCCCGTCAGGGACATCAGCCAGCAGACCGAAACCGGTCCTGCCACAACGATCCTCAAGGGCATCAGCATCG
>CALAHA010000229.1 GCA_937891565.1 uncultured Ilumatobacter sp.
CGTCAGGAGTGATTGTCTTGGGTGCTTCGGGGGTTTTCTTCTTGGCCATGATGACGGTTCCGACTTCTCTCAGGACGTTTTCTTCGGGAGGGGCTCTTTGTTCAGGTAAGTCTTTTTGATGCGCTGCAATGTCAGCACCAAGAGCACCAGGGTGACGGTGAGGGTGATTGCATAGGCAACCCATGACAGGGAGCCCGTTGCCGAGCGCTCCCATTCGGTCTGCACCAGTCGGAGTACACCGACCAAGACGAGCAGCAAACCGAGGCCCATGGCGAACGATGCAGCAGCGCCATACGCCAACCAAGAACCAGCGCCCTTCAACGGGCCGAGTGTCTCTTGTTTTGCGTAGGCCTTGACGAACTCAATCACCTCGCCCAGCGAGGCATCGTCTTGTTTGCGGGGCGGTTTCGTCGCGTCAATGCTGTCTGGCACGGATCAGTTTCTATCAGATGAAGGGCAAACCGAGCGATACCCGTCGGTCAGCTCAGACGGAATTTGAGCATGGCCTCAACGTCATCGAGGACGTCATCGAGTATGTCGAGCCGTGCAGCAGGCCCGGAGGCGCACAACAGGCGATAGCGATCGGCAGGTCCAATGGGTGCCAACGACGCCAAATGGTATGTGGCAACGAGCGGATCATTGGCGATTTCTGATTCGGCAAGATCAAGCGGCACGTCGCCCAACTCCGCAGCGAGCGCCAGCGCTGCTCGCACTCGGGCGTGCGACGCCGCGACGTCCAATGCAAGTGTCGGGGGGTCGGGATCTTCGTCTGGCCAGTCGTCGACGTCGGCAAGCGGGTACGGCTCATCAGGGAGCCACGCATTCACTCGGATTCGCCGGGTGCCGACGGTGACCATCGAATAGCGCTCTTCATCGAGCGCCTCGACCTCGATCATTTGGGCAATCGTGCCGACCATCGCCCGCTCATCGCCTCCACCAGCTTCCGATCCGTGCGTGATCAGTGCCTGACCGAACTCTGGTTCACCATTTTGTTGGAGACAGTCGACCACCATTTGGCGATATCGCGGTTCGAAGACATGCAGAGGAAGAATGCCACCCGGCAGGAGGACCATGCCGAGCGGGAACATCGGGATCACCGCCATGTCCTCACCTTTCCACGCCGGTCAGCGAGGCGCCAGTTCTGCGGTGTCAGGACCGGCCGGATAGCTGTCAAACCGTTCTGCAAACACCTGCCAGAGCGAGGCGTATGTCTCGTCGGCAATTTCGTTGTCATTGAGGACCAGGACGAACTCAAGGATGTCGCCATTATCCGCATCCACGTATCCCGCCAGCGCCTTCGATGCGAGGGGAGGTTCGTCGACGGGCGGATTGCTGAGGGTCCCTGTCTTGGCGAAAAGCTTTCCCACCAAGGGTGAGAGAAGAAATTCCCCGCGGAGCGTTCCGGTTTCGCCAGCAATCGGCAGCCCGGTCGCCACGACACTGCCGCGTACTCGTTGCAGCACCTGGAGCATTGCTTGGCAGGTGAACGTGTTCTGTGGATGGAGCCCGGACCCGTCGAGTACGCGGACACCGTCGAGGGGAATACCCCACTCGGCAAGCGTCCGATCAATGACCCCGAGCCCTGCGATCCGGGTGCCCTGTCCCGAGTCGGCAACCCCAAGTTCTTTGAGCAACATTTCAGCGGTGTTGTTGTCGCTGTTGACCAGCATCTCGTGCACGATGTCGCCCAGCGGCGCGGACGTCACTGTGCCGATGACCTCGGCCTGCGTCGATGCCTGGCCGCTCGCCCAACCGTTGTTGACCCGCACACCACGGTTGTTGAGCAGTCTGGCCAGCTCGCGTGCAGCGGCACTGTTTGGGTCGTCCTGCACACCGCTTCGGTCGCGGACGCGCGAGTCGTTGACCAATAGTGCGTCGTATGGGCCGGCATCGTTGAAGGCAACACCGTCGCCCCAAGCCTCAACCACGAACTCGTCGTCGTAGCGCGACCCATCGCCGATGACCGTCCCGTTAATCCGCTCTACACCGTTGGCGACGAACGCGTCAGCAAGCACATCAAGCGACGTTGTATTGAACGCCGGAAACGAATCGTTTTCGATCGGGTAGTCGTCAGCAGTCAGGACCGGATCGCCCCCACCGACGAGGAACACATCGCCGTCGATCACGCCATCGACGACCGGCGGGGTGCGGACGGTTGTCTCGAACGTGTAGTCGGGGCCAAGCACCTCGATCGCCACTGCAGCGACGACGAGCTTGAGGGTACTTGCAGGAACCACCGGCAAATCGCCGAGATACGTGGTGACATCAGCCCCGTTGACTGAGACGGCAAAGCATGATGTCTGGTTCACAAATCCAAAGAGCGGCTCGATATTTTCGGCGAGTCGATTGGCGTTCGCAACGTCAGCGACCGGCTCGGGCATCCGGCGATAGTCCAACAGCGACGTGCCCAACACAGCGCGCTGTGCTGCTGCAGCAATCGAGCGCGCCGATGAGTCAAGGGGATTGCTCTTGCCGCCACCTTCGAGTTCGGCGACCGCAGCACGGCTGTTGTCGTAGCGGTCCGCCTCAGCGTCGAGCCATCGCTGGCCGAACAGGACCCCGACTGCCGGCACGATCGCCAACCCGACGAGGAGCAACAACGGCGCACGCCGGTAACGCAGTGGTGACGCCACCACGTCGACCCGCATGTTCACAACTGCTGTCTCGCTGTGCACCTCGATTGGTACGACGCTCCCCGATACATCAGCGGGGCCCAAGCTGCGCTGGCGTGGCACCCGACGGGTAGGTGTCGAGCGCTTCGATCAGGCCATTCCATATCGGCCGATACTCACTCTGATCAGAAATAGTCGGTCCATTGAGGATCAGCGTGTATTCGACTGCTGTACCGCCCTCGACCGGCAGATATCCAGACAGCGCCTTCACGGCTGGCGGATCTGCGTTGAAAGGCGGGTTGTTGAGCGTGCCGGTCTTACCCCGCAACCGCCCAGCAACTGCGTGATCGGAAAAGATGTCGCGCAGCGTGCCTGTCTGACCGGCGATCGGCAGGGCCAAGCCAAGCGCAGACGCCGGGTCATGCCGCTGTAAAACCGCAAGAATCGCAGCACACGTCAACCGGTTGTCAAGGCTTAATCCGGACCCGTCGGACAGCACGATGTTGCTCGTCTCGATACCCCACTCGCGCAGCTTGGCCAGCATCACTCGCGCTCCGGCTTCACGCGAACCGGTCCCTGCACCGATGCGCCCGATCTCCTTCATCAGCAACTCGGCGGTGTTGTTGTCACTATTCGCCAACATCTCACCGACGATCTCGGCGACCGGCGCCGATTCGATGGATGCAAGCACATTGGCCTCGGGCGTCGCCACGCCCGACGACGCTCCGCCTGTGACGGTGATGCCGCGCTCCTGCAACATCCGAGTGAACTCGCGTGCCGCGCCCTCGTTTGGATCACTGGCGCGCTGGTCGTCGTTGAGTACTCGGCTATCATTGACCAACAAGGCGTCGTAAGGACCGGCTTCGAGGCCAGCCACGCCAACGCCCCAGCCGGGTGCAAAGAACTCGTCGTCATAGCGGCTGCCGTCGCCGACGACGCCACCAGAGATTTGGGTGACTCCGGCGTCTCGCACTGCGTCAGCCAAGGTGTCGAGCGATGTCGATGACAGCACGGCGTACCGCTCGAGATTCGACGTCGGGTACCAGTCAGAAGACAGCAGCGGATCGCCCCCGCCGACGAGAAAAAGATCGCCGTTCACGACACCGTCGACCGGCGCTGCTGCAGTCGACACCGACGTTGTCAAGCGGGTCTCAGAACCGAGCACATCGAGCGCCGCGGCTGCGACGATCAGCTTCTGATTACTCGCAGGAATGACAGCGAGATCGGGGTTGCGTGCTCCAATGAGAACGCCATCGACCGACACCGCGGCACAGGATCGATCATTCAACGTGGCGAGGAACGGGACCACCGCCTGCTCGAAGTCGGAGATGTTCAGCTCTCGTGACAGCACTGTCGGGAATCGTCGGAGCGAAAGCATCGACGTTGACAGCGCCGCAGGCGGTGGCGGTGGCGCAACGAGCGTGCTTGGCGGTGGCGGTGCCGGCTCGTTCTCATCGACGGCGCCTTCGGCCCAGTTGAAGAGTGCAAACAGCCCCACTGCCGGGATGAGAGCGAACGCACCGAGTACGACCAGTGGGCTGGCCCCACGCTCTCGCTCCCGCTCACGCTTGGCGCGCCTCGGCCCTGGTCGCCGAGCACCCACCGGAATCGGCCGATTCACCGACCGCGCGCCTGTCGAAACGCCTGATGCCGAACCATGTGGCCGAGTGCGGTGACCGCCTGGCCGCCGCTCGAGTAACAGAGCCTGCCCGTGGCCCGAACTGTTGCGGGACCGGCGTTGTTGGGGTCAGCGAGAGCCAGCTCCGTACAGGTGAGGATTGGCTTGCCCGTTGCCACACTCAGTTCGTGGGCAGCCTCGGCGAAACGGGCGTCTTGACGCTCGTGGTAACTAACGATCCGCTCAAGACCGTGATCGGGGTAGAACTTGCCTTCGCGCATCATCCGTGCCTGATTCGACTGGATTCCGAGGCCGAGATAGATAATGGAGTGAACCTCGCGGTGGTTCGCACACAGCGCCATCACGTCGGGCACCGTGTCACGCGTTTCACCGCCGGCACAGTCGATCGGATTGTTTTTACTCCAACGCGGCGGAAGGAGTTCGTCGATGGCGGCTTCGAGGTCGGCTGGAATGCCCATCAGGTTGAGCTCACGGTCACGAGTGATTGCATCGGCAGTCACCACGCCCCAACCACCGACGGTC
>CALAHA010000230.1 GCA_937891565.1 uncultured Ilumatobacter sp.
TCATGGATCGAAGCTCCAACCAGCCTGCTGGAACTCGGCAACGACCTCCCCGACCAGCCCGTTGCCGACTACAAGCGGCGCATCGGGCCATGGCTGCTGTGGCGGTCAGGCCCGGCCAAAGGCGCCGCCGCCCCGGTGGCTCCGGCACTCAGGCACTCAGGCACTCACGGGGTCGTTGAGCAGCGGCTGAAATGCCAGCTCGGCGGCACCGATCAAGCGTGCTGAGTTTCCCAGCCTGCCAGCAACCACCACGCCGGGCCGTTCCTGGCCGCCAAACGACGTGCGAGCGAGGTCGCTGGTGACGACGTCTTCGACGTAACGCCATAGGTCATTGAACATCCCGCCCATCACAACGATCTCCGGGTCAAAGACGTTGATCAGACATGCGAGGCCGATCGCCATCCAGCCGCCGTGCTCAGCGAGTGCGTCGAGCACCGCCGCATCTCCGTGCTGAGCCGCGAGGAGCAATCGCTGAACGGCCGCGTCGCCACTATCTACATCAAACCCGGCACGCCGCAGCAGCGCTCGCTCGCCCACTTCGGTTTCCCAGCAGCCGATCGAACCGCAGCCGCACACGTCGCCACTGGGGTTGACGGGCATGTGCCCAAACTCGCCAGCGAATCCTGACCGCCCGTGAACCCGATGGCCTTCCACGATAATTCCACCGCCAACACCAATCTCGCCGCCGACAAAAATCATGTTGTTGGCACCGCCGCCGGCTCCGAAGCGATGTTCAGCGAGCGCGCCGACATCGGCATCGTTACCAATCGTCACGGCGACACCCGCACCGAATCGAGCACTCACCAAGTCGGCGAGCGGAACGTCGCTCCACTGCAGGTTGGGCGCCATGACCACGCGTTGCCCATCTGAGGTCACGGTGCCCGCCACTGCGACGCCGATGCCCACAATGCGCCGATCTCCGACCATGCCATTTGCATAGCCGAGCAGGTTTGCAAGGGTGACCAGATCATCGACCTTCGGCTCGGCTGCTACCGGCCCGCGTGTCCGACTCGCTCGGGCATCATCGAGCACTTCACCGCGCAGGTTGACGACTGCTGCTGCCACACCGTCGACCCCGATCTCAAACGACAGTGCTGCGAGACCCGTACCGTCGATTTCCGCCATGGCCGACGGCCTCCCGCGATGGCCATCGTGCTGTGCACCGGTTTCGGTCGCCAGGCCATATTCGACCAACTCGCCGATGAGCGAACCCACCGCACTTCTCGTGAGTCCGGTCGCCTCGACCAGTTCAGAACGGGTGACCGAAGGCGCCGTCCGCAACATTGCGAAGATCGCGGCGAGGTTCGACCGGCGGAGCGTTTCGGATCGCACGCCTTTCGTTGCCTTCGATGCCGTCGTCCCCATTTGTTGTACCCTATTACAAATAAGATGAGCCACCGAACCACATCGCCCTTCGATCAGAAACAGCGCACTCGACATGACTTCTTCACCCGAGCCGTTCTTCGGCAACATCGACGCCATCACCTACGAAGGCCCCGATTCTGACAACCCGCTGGCATTCCGCTGGTACGACGCCGACCGGGTCGTCATGGGCAAAACCATGGCCGAACACCTTCGTTTCGGCGTCTGCTACTGGCACTCGTTTGCGTGGGATGGTTCCGACATCTTTGGACAGGGCACCCTCGACCGACCGTGGAATCCTGCATCGCGAACGGGCGACGCAGCCATGGATCCAATGAATGCAGCAAAGCTGAAGATGGCCGCAGCGTTCGAATTCATCGAGAAGCTCGGTGCACCGTTCTTCTCGTTCCACGACATCGACATTGCACCTGCTGGGTCATCGTTCCGTGAGACCTGCAGCTACTTCGACGAGATGGTCGACGAGGCCGCCGGACACATGGAGCGCACCGGCACCAAGCTGCTGTGGGGCACGACCAACGCGTTCTCCCACCCCCGCTTCATGGCCGGCGCCGCAACCAACCCTGACCCCGACTTGTTCGCCTACGCAGCCGCGCAAGTTGCGCACTGCATGAATGCAACCCACCGCCTCGGCGGCTCCAACTATGTCCTGTGGGGTGGCCGCGAGGGCTACGAGACGCTACTCAACACCGACATGTCGCGTGAGCTCGCCCAGCTTGGCCGGTTCCTCAACATGGTCGTCGAACACAAGCACGCCATTGGATTCGAGGGCACACTCCTGATCGAGCCGAAGCCGATGGAGCCCACGAAGCACCAGTACGACTACGACGTCGCGACGGTCTACGGCTTTCTTCAGCGTTACGGGCTCGAGAACGAGATCAAGGTCAATATCGAGGTCAACCACGCCACGCTTTCGGGCCACGACTTCCACCACGAAGTTGCAACCGCTGTGCACTCGGGGATCTTCGGTTCGATCGACGCCAACGCCGGCGACGACCGCCTCGGCTGGGACCTCGACCTGTTCCCCAAGTCCGTCGAGCAAATGACCTTGGGCATGCTCGAGATCTTGCGTGGCGGCGGGTTCACCACCGGCGGGCTGATGTTCGACACGAAGCTGCGCCGCATGTCAATCGAGCGCGACGACCTGTTCCACGGCCACATCGGCGGCATGGACACGATGGCTCGATCGCTACTTGCCGCCGCCTCGATCCTCGAAGACGGCGAGATCGATCGCCGCCGCACCGAGCGCTATGCCGGCTGGGATACCAAGCAGCAGATTCTCGACGGCTCCCACCCTGACGCTGTTACGTTGCAGCAGCTGCACGACGGCGCAATGGCAGCAGACGATTTCGACCCGCAGCCCGTCAGTGGCCGCCAGGAAGCCCTCGAAAACTTGGTCGCTCGCCACATCGAACGCGCCAAATAGTTGCGTATGGGGTCAGGCCCCTTTCGCAACTCTGTACCCAACTCGGTACCCAACTTCTTGAAAGCCTGGCCGAATTACCACTACGGCTGTAGGAGTAATTTGCCCAGGCTCGTAGAATCGAAATGTGCCTTCCCCCCTACTTCGAGTCGAGGGCCTACACGTGCAGCCCTCGGAGAATCCGACCAGTGAAATCCTGGCGGGTCTCGACCTCACGGTGAACGCTGGCGAGGTGCACGCCATCATGGGGCCAAGCGGCTCCGGTAAATCAACGTTCGCCAGCGCGGTTATGGGCTCTCGTAAATATGAAGTCGTCAGCGGCGCTGTTCACTTCATGGGTGACAACGTCACCGACTGGCCCACCGACGAACGGGCAAAAGCCGGCATGTTCCTCGGCTTCCAACGCCCGCAGGAAATTCCCGGCGTCTCCGTCATTCAGTTCTTGCACCAGGCACTGTCAGGTCGAAAAGGTATCGACCTTTCCGTGGCCGAACTACGTCTCGCCACCATGGGCTGGATGCAGCGCCTCGGCATGGATTCCTCGTTCATCGACCGCCGACTCAACGAAGGCTTCTCCGCCGACGAAAAGCAGCGGAACGAGATCTTGCAAATGGCAATCCTCGAACCCGAAATCGCCATTCTCGACGCGACCGACTCCGGCATCAACATCGACGTCACGGGCCTCGCCACCCCGGGCATCCGTGAGGTGCGCGTCGACAACCCAAATATGGGAGTTGTTCTGATCACCAACGACCTGCGCCTTGTGGATGAAGTCACGTCCGACCACATCCACATCCACATCCTGATCGATGGACGTATCGTCGCAAGTGGCGGCCGCGAACTGACCGCACAACTCGACAGCGATGGCGACAACGCCTTCCGCAACATGAGCATTGGAGTCTGACCCATGGCATTTGACCAGACAGCCGTCCGCAAGGACTTCCCGATCCTGTCGCGCGAGATCAACGACAAACCGCTCGTCTACCTCGACTCGGGAAACACCTCGCAGAAGCCCCAGCGCGTCATCGACGCGATGTCGCACTTCCAAGAGCACACATACGCACCGATCAACCGCAGCTCATACCGGCTCGCGGGCGAGGCAACCGATGCCTACGAAAAGGGCAGAGTCGCCATCGCACGACTGATCAACGCACCATCGGTCGACGAAGTCGTGTTCACCAAGAACGCCACGGAGGCAATGAACCTCATCGCCCAGTCCTGGGGCCGAGCCAACCTTGGCGAAGGCGACGTTGTCGTACTCACCGAGATGGAACACCACGCCAACATCGTTCCGTGGCAAATGCTCGTTCAGGAACGCAAAATACAAATCCGCTGGGTTCCGCTCACCGCTGACGGCCAACTCGACCTCACCAATCTCGACAATCTGCTCGACGGGGCGAAGGTCTTTTCCTTCACCGCAATGAGCAACGTGCTCGGCACGATCACACCGATCGCGATGCTCTGCGAGCGAGCCAGAGCCGCTGGCGCATTGTCGATCGTCGACGCCTGCCAGTTCGTCCCGCACAACGTCACCGACGTCCAAAGTTGGGGTGCCGACCTCGTTGCGTTCTCGAGCCACAAAATGTGCGGCCCATCAGGAATCGGCATGCTGTGGGGTCGTATGGAGATCCTCGATGCAATGCCACCATTCCTCGGCGGCGGCAACATGATCGACACGGTCACGTTCGACGGGTTCACCACCGCACCGGTGCCAATGAAGTTCGAAGCCGGCACACCACCGATTATCGAAGCCGTCGGCCTCGCTGCAGCAGTCGAATACCTCGAAGAGATCGGCATGGCAAATATCCGTCAGCACGAGATGGAACTCAGCCGCTACACCCTCGACACCCTCAAGGGTCGCTTCGGTGACGACATCACGATTTACGGACCCGACGACGTTAAGTTGCGCGGCGGCGTGTTCAGCTTCGCATTCCGTGACCTCCATCCGCACGACGTCAGCCAGGTCCTCGACGAACGCAACGTCTGCGTACGAGCCGGCCACCACTGCGCCAAGCCGCTGATGCAGACCCTCGGTGTCAACGCAACGACTCGCGCCAGCATCTACCTCTATAACGACACCGCCGACATCGACGCCCTTGCCGACGGCCTCGACAACGCAACCGATATCTTCGGCCTCTGAGCCGTTCAGCTTCCGGGAGAAACCACCATGTCAGGACTCGAAGATCTCTACCGCGAGATCATTCTCGATCACTATCGCACACCGCGTAACCGTGGCGAGCTCGATCCACCAGCCATTAAGGCCGAGGGGCACAACCCGCTGTGTGGCGACGAGATCACCGTCTACCTCTCGTTATCCGGTGAGGGCGACGACGCCGTCATCGACGACATCAAAATCGGCGGCCAGGGCTGCTCGATTTCACAGTCGTCGGCATCGATGATGAGCCAGTCGATGAAGGGCAAGACCGTTGCCGAGAACCGTGCCCTGGCCCGCCGCTTCAAAGCGTTGATGGGCATCGACGGCATCGAGCCACAAGACGGCGACGACGCCATCGATCTTGGCGATCTCGAAGCGCTCGAGGGCGTCATGAAATTCCCAGTGCGTATCAAGTGCGCGGTGCTCGGCTGGAACACGTTCCTGCAGGCGCTCGACGCCGGCGGCGGCACCACCTCAACCGAATAAGTGCGTATGGGGTCAGGCCCCTTTCGCAACTCTGTGACACCGCAGGACCAAGATTGAGGCATGCCCCGGCCTCATCGACCTGACCTACACGGCGCTTGGTACCACGTCATCAATCGTGGAGCCGACCGCCAAGACGTCTTTAGTTGCGACGCCGACTTCGCGTACTTCGAGACGCTGATGGCCGACGCTGTGGCGACCCACGGCATCCAGATCCATGCGTACTCGCTGATGGACAATCACTTCCATCAGCTGATCCATTGTCCAGAAGGCGGTTTGTCTGCTGCGATGAAAGACATCCAGTCGGTCTACGTGGGGTCGTACAACCATCACCACGAGCGGACCGGGCCAATGTTCGAAGGACGCTTCACTTCCCGCCTCGTCGACGGGTCAGCGGCGCTCCACCTCACGGGGCGTTACATCCATCGAAATCCGCTCGACATCGTTCCGAGCCATTCGTTGGCGCACTATCGGTGGTCGAGTTTTCGGCACTACGCCTCCGGATCTGTTGCTCCGAATTGGCTCACAACCAGCGAACTGGACGGGCAGTTCCAGGATCATTCTACCTATGAGCGTTACGTGCTCACGAGCCACCCGAGCGACAAGCAGGCTGAGCGGCTCGGCAGCCCTGCAGCGCTTGGCCGGTTGGATGCATTGGACGAACACGTCGCCGCGATCTGTGGGGTTGCGGTGGACAACCTTCGACTCCGCAACCTCGACAACACCGCCCGATTACTGGCAATCACGCTCGCCGTCGAGACCCGAATACTCGGGTCAGATGATCTCGCTTTGCACTACGACCTGGGCAGCGCCGGTTCGGTGCGAGCAACAGCGCGGCGAGGCCGTGTGCGACTCGCCGACGACCCCACGTTCGCGTCACTGCGACACGCTGTACTCGACGGCCGATTCGACAGAGTTGCGAAAGGGGCCTGACCCCATGCGTAACTACTTGCGGAGATCGGTGACTACTGCGCCGCTGGCGCGAACAAGTTCGTTCGGCTCAATGGCAAAAACGTCGTTCCAGGTTCCGGCTGCGGCCCAGACCTCGTCGTAGGCAAGCAGGTCTGGGTCGATGAAAACCCGCAGCGGATTGGTGTGGCCAAACGGCGGCACGCCGCCAATCGGATAGCCCGTGCTCATTCGAACGGCATCAGCGTCGACTCGCTTGCACTTCGCTGTACCAGCAGCGGCTGCCAACAACTTCTCGTTCAGTTGGTTCTTGCCGCTGACGTAGGCCAGGACCAGCTCGAGTTCGTCGGCATCTGACGCCACGCCAAAGATCAGACTCTTCACGATCTGACCAACATCGACGCCGATTGCGTCAGCGGCATCTTGCGCCGTCTTCGCGCCCTGCGCGAAGTGCCGCGGCGAAACGTCGACGCCGAGTTCTCGCCCGGCCTCAATGACCCGGATGACGTTGCGGTGCAGTGATTCACTCATCGTCGGAAACGGTAGCGGGGCCGGCCGCGGCCAGGAACACCACACCAATCACACAGAGCCCGCCGGCAACGCTGTACGGCAACCGATACGAACCCGACACGTCGTACAGCCAACCAAGGAGCAGAGGCCCACCGGCAACACCGAAGATCCCAATGAACTGAGACCTGCTGTAGATCTTTGGATAATCGGCGACTCCGAAGCGTTCGGCAAGCAGCAACGGCTGCAGCATCAACAGGTTGCCGATCGTCAGGCCAAACAGGATGATCGACACGAAAATCAGCGGTGTCGACGTTGCGAATGCAAGCGCAACGAGTGCTACACACTGCATGGCTGCGAGCACAACGGTCAGCTTCGCCATCTCGATCACCTGCACCGCACGGCCACCGATCAAACGGGCAACGACCGACGTGGCAGCGAGCGCCGTCACCGCGAACCTGGCAGTGGAGGGGTCGGTCCGTCCCTCGACGAGCTTGACCAGTTGCTGGATGCCGCCCACCTGTGAGCCGAGGGAAAGCACATAACCAATGGTGATCGCTTTGTAAAAACGGGTCTGTACTGCTTCTTCGAACGACACTCCGGGGAGCGCATCGATGGCCTGACCAAGGGTGCGTCGAGCACCGTCAGGTGACCATCCGGCCGCAATCGGATCGGGCTTCACGAGAAACCAAGTGATCGGAACGACACCGATGACAAACAGCAATCCGAGCCACGGCGTCGTTGCTGCAAGGCCGTCTTCGTCGATGAAGCGCTTCACGAACGGCGTGATGATGATGCCGCCAGCCGATAGGCCGGTCGATGCGATTGATAGCGCAACGGCCCGCTTCTGATGGAACCAGCGCGTGACGATGGTGGTCGTCGACACCAAGCCAGCGCCCGCATACCCGAGTGCGAAAACGGCGTAAACGAGAAACAGTTGCCATTGGGTCTGGACTTGACCGAGCAGAGCCAACGATGCGCCTGCAATCACACCGCCGCCCATGATCACATAGCGCGCGTCGTAGGCGGCGATCAGTCGAGCGACCCACATGCCAGCGAAACCACCAACGACAAAGAAGACGGTGACACCGAACGAGATGGAACCGAGTGACCAGCCACGCTCGTTACTGAACGCGTTGAGGTAGACGGCCAAGCCGTAGAACGCGAACCCAGAGTTGACCATGAGCACGGTAAAGCAGCCAGCAACAACCCACCAGCCCGGGAATCGGCCGGTGCTGGCATCCTCGCCAGCTTGCACCTCAACTGAGGAGGTCATCAATGTCCGCCGCGAGCTGACGGTCCTTGTTTGTGACGGTGTTTCCTGCGTCGTGAGTCGTCAGCGCGATGCTCACTCGGTTGTACACGTTGGACCATTCGGGATGATGGTCTTGCGTCTCGGCGAGCAGCGCCACCCGGGTCATGAACGCGAATGCCTCCGAAAAATCACCGAATTTGAAGTCACATTCAAGTCGTCCGTCGGATTCACGCCAGGGCATGTCTTGACCGTAACGAAATCAGTTCGTTGCGACGTTGCTGGCCGGTTGACATGCAGCAATATCAACTTGACGACCGAACCAGTTTGATTAGGGCTTTTTACGGAAAAGACGCTTGAATATTCCGCGCTGCTGCTGAGCAGCGGCGCGCTCAGCTTCTACTTCGGCCTTCACATCAGCACCGATCGAATTGAGGATTTCTTCGGCAGCATCAAGCACCGCTGCAGCGGTTCCGTCGTCGAGGCTTTGAGGCTCCGGAGGCGTCGGCGGCACGACAAGCGTGCCATGCGTCCATGCGACATCGGCGAGGCGTCGCTCGTAACCAGAGCAGTTCTCCGGGCACCGCCACGGAGCATCAGGAGCCAGATCGATGTTGCACTTCCTGACCGTGTCACCGTTTGGGTACGACCGACTCTCGAAGTTCTTACATTCGGTCCGCATCGGCATACAGCCAGGCTAGAGCGTTCTTCATAGACAGATCCGACATGCGGACCGTTTCACAAACTCGCAAGCGTTTCAATCGCCCGTGACAGGATCCGACGGCCGTCAACGCGCCGTCA
>CALAHA010000231.1 GCA_937891565.1 uncultured Ilumatobacter sp.
AATCGAGGTCAACGTCACCGCTGACGACGTCCAACTCGGCACCGAGCTGGCCTGTGCGGAGATGATTCAGGCAGGCGTCACGAGCTTCGCCGACCACTACTTCCACGCCGACCGCGCCGCTACAGCCGTCATCAACTCGGGACTTCGAGCAAACCTCGGCATGACGTTCTTCTCGAGCCAGGGCCCAGCCGGGCGAGACACCTCGACGTCATTCGCTGCCGACTGGAACGGTGCCGCCGGCGGCCGAATCACCACCTCACTGGCACCACACGCCACCTACACCTGCGACGACGCCGATCTCTCTTGCGCAGCCGACGCTGCCCGCACACTGGGGGTTCGCGTCCACCTCCACGCCGCCGAAACGATCGAGCAGACCGAGTCGAGCCTTGCGGCACGCGGCATCACACCGATCCAAGTGCTCGCCGACACCGGCGTGCTCGATGCCGGCGTACTCATCGCGCACGGCTGCGGCATCGTTCCTGACGACGTTGCGTTACTCGCGCCTTTCGCCGATCGCATCGGTGTGGCGCACTGCCCCAAGACCTACATGAAGCTCGCCACGAACCCGCTGACGCCAATCGATGAGCTGCGTTCGGCAGGCATCGCCGTCGGCCTGGGAACAGATGGCCCGGCATCGTGCAACAGCATCGACCTGTTCGAAAACATGCGGCTGACGGCGCTTGCTCAGAAGTTCATCCATCGCGATGCCACTCGGCTTGGCGTCAGTCAGGCACTCGCGATGGCCGGCCCCGAGTCGGCGCGCGCTATTGGAAGTTCAGCCGGGCGGCTTGCGGTCGGCGCACCCGCCGACATCATCCTTGTCGATCTGACCGGGCTCCATTGTCAGCCGCTCCACGACCCGCTCGCAGCGCTCGTCTACTCCGCTCGAGCAAGCGACGTCCAGACGACCATCGTCGACGGAATCCCCCTCATGGTCGACCGCGAACTCCTCACGGTTGACGCCGCCGAGTTGAGGGCCCGAGTCGCTGCCCGGGCCCCCCAACTGCTTACTCACGACCCGACGCAGTCGATCCAGACCTACGCCCCCTGACGCCGTTCCCTGCCCCACCCGTTCCGGCAACAACGTCCGCTTTCCCACGGACAGAACCAGACATCCCGCCAGCTGCGAGGATGACGGAATGGCCCACGGCACTCACGACTACGACATCGATCCCCGCAACGCCGACATCATCATTGGCATCAACGACGACCTGTTGCCGCGCGAAAAGGCAATGGTCTCGGTGTTTGACAGTGGCTTCATGCTCGGCGACGGCGTGTGGGAAGGCATCCGTGTGCATGGAGGGAAGCTCGCATTTCTCGGTGATCACCTGCGGCGCCTGTACGAGGGTGCCATGGGTATCGACATGGACATCGGTCGCTCCCCTGCCGAGCTGACTTCGATGATCCAGGCGACACTCGATGCAAACGACATGGGTGATGCCGACGGCGTGCACATCCGCTTGATGGTCACCCGCGGTGTGAAGTCGACGCCGTACCAGGACCCGCGCTTCACGATCACGCCCGCCACCATTGTCATCATCGCCGAGTACAAGACTGCTCGTCCCGAGACCCTGACGCAGGGCGTGCGCCTGTACACCGTCTCCACTCGGCGCGGTCGTCCCGACGTGCAGGATCCGAAGTGGAACTCGCACTCGAAGCTCAACTGTATTTCTGCGTGCATCCAGGCAACGAAGGCCGGGGCCGACGAAGCCTTGATGCTCGATCCGCAGGGCTTCGTTGCCACGTGCAACTCGACGCACTTTTTCATCGTGCGTCATCCCGATGGGCCCGATGGACCTGCCGAGGTGTGGACGTCGACCGGGGATTACTGCATGCCAGGCATTACGCGGCGCAACGTGTTGCGGCTGTGCGGGCAGAACGGCGTGATCTGGCGGGAGAAGAACTTCAGCGTGACCGAGTGTTATGGCGCCACCGAGGCGTTCGTCACGGGCACATTCGCAGGCATTGCCCCGGTCACGGAAATCGACGGGCGGACGATTGGCACCGGCGAACGGGGCCCAATGGTCGAGCAGCTGCAGAAGTGGTACGTCGAAATGCTGGACAACTTGTGACCCGAATTGCCATGTGGTCAGGGCCACGCAATCTGTCGACAGCAATGATGCGCAGCTGGGAGAACCGCAGCGATACAGCAGTGATGGACGAGCCGCTGTATGCCGCCTATCTCGCCACGACCCGGCTCGACCATCCGGGCCTCGACGAGATCGTCGAGGCCGGCCCAGCCGCTTTTGACGATGCGATTACAGCGTGCCTCGCGCCCCTCCCAGACGGCATCGCCGTCAGCTATCAAAAACACATGGCGCACCATCTACTTCCTGACACCGACCGGTCGTGGATCGGTGGCTTGCGTAACGTGCTGCTCCTTCGTGATCCGCGGCGTGTGCTGTCGAGCTACACGAAGGTGCGTGAGTCGGTCACGCTTGACGACATTGGCGTGCCCCAGCAGGTCGAACTCGCGGAGCATTGTGAGCTGATTGTCGACTCCGACGACTTCCTTACCGACCCAGCGCAGTACCAGCGCGAGCTCTGCCGTCGGCTCGACGTGCCCTTCGACCCAGCAATGCTCACCTGGCCATCGGGACCAAGAACCAGCGACGGAGTCTGGGCTCGTTACTGGTACTCAGCTGTCGAAGCCTCCACCTCATTTGGACCACCGCCGACCGATCCACCCGCGTCGCTGCCGCCGCACCTCGCACCAATCGCCGACGAAGCCGTTGCGATCTACGACGAGCTGCGCGCCAACCGCCTCACCATCTGACTGTCGGAACCCGGCGCACATCTCATCGAAGACGATGGAGCTGCGTCAGTGTGACAGCGCCGAGTGACGATCGGCACACCGCCGCGGTCTACGGTCGTAACATGGAAATGCACTTCGCCACCGTCTGGGAATCGATCGCTGACGTCATTCCCGACGCCCCCGCCATCACGACCGGTGACACGACTCGGACGTGGGCTGAGTATGACGACCGAGGCGCACGAATGGCGCAGGCGTTCACCGCTGCTGGGCTTGGCCCCGACTCGAAAATAGGGCTGTACCTCTACAACTCCAACGAGTACATGGAGTCCCATTTCGGCATCTTCAAGATGCGTGGGGTAGCCATCAACATCAACTATCGGTACCTCGACGAAGAACTCTGGTATCTCCTCGACGACTCCGACTCGGAAGCAATCGTCTTCCATGCATCCCTCGCTGACCGCGTTGCCCGAGTCGTGGATCGGCTGCCAAAGCTCAAGCTGCTGATCGTCGTGGACGATCTGCTCGAGGGAGAGGAGTGGGTTGGCGTTCCGGGCGCACAGGCCTATGACGACGTCATTGGAACCAACGAGCCAATGGAACGGATCGAGCGCCGCGAGGACGATCTCTACATGCTCTACACCGGCGGGACCACCGGCATGCCAAAGGGCGTCATGTATGCGGTCGGGGGCTCGACAGGGAGCCTCGCCATATCGGGCTACCCGCTCCTCGGGATGGAGTTGCCGGAATCCGCTGACCAGATGGCCCCCATGGTCAAAGAACTCACCGATGCGGGCGGGCAGTACACATCGGTCCCCTGTGCACCCGTCATGCACGGCACTGGCTGTTGGCTCGGGTGGTTCATTCCAATGCTCGGCGGGGCGCACATCGTCAACCTCACCGCACGGAGTTTGCAGGCGCACGAAGTGCTCGAGACCGTCGAGCGTCACGGCGTGAACGGACTCACCATCGTTGGTGACAGTTTTGCCAAGCCCCTCATCAAGGCGCTCGACGAAGGCAAGCCCGACGGATCGGCGTACGACATGTCATCGATCAAGATGATGAACTCGTCGGGCGTGATGTGGACCACCGAGGTCAAGCAAGATCTCATCGACCGCATCGAGCAAGTCATCTTGGTCGACGCTATGGGGTCTACCGAAGGATCGATGGGTACCCAGATCACCGCCAAGGGGATGACGACCGAGACGGCCAAGTTCACGAAAGGCCCGCTCGCCAAGGTCTTCAATGAGCACGACGAAGAGGTCGTGCCTGGCTCCGGCGAGGTCGGCATGGTCGCTGCTGGCGGCAACATCCCGCTCGGCTATTTCAAGGACCCCGACAAGTCGGCTCGAACCTTCCGCGTGATCAACGGCGAGCGTTATTCGTTCCCCGGCGACTTTGCCACGGTCGAGGCCGACGGCACGCTCGTACTGCTCGGACGGGGCAGCCAGGTGATCAACACCGGCGGCGAGAAGGTCTTCCCCGAAGAGGTCGAAGAAGCAGTGAAGCGTGTCGAGGGCGTTCTCGACTGCCTCGTCGTCGGCATCGCCGATGAGAAGTTCGGCAACGCCGTGACCGCCGTTGTGTCACTCATCCAAAGCGCATCCGTCGAGGCCTCCACGATCATTGCATCGGTCAAACGCGACCTCGCCGGCTTCAAAGCACCCAAGACGGTCGTGTTTGTCGACCAGATCCCCCGTGCACCCAACGGCAAGGCCAACTACAAGGCCGCCAAGCAGATCGCCGAAGGCGCCTAGTTGCGCACCGGGTTGCGGATGGGGTCAGGCCCCTTTCGCAACTCTGTCTCAGAGCAGCTTTTCGGCGAAGAAGTCGAGGACTCGCTGGACACTCGCCTCGTCGCGTTGTTCGGTGAGCGTTGAATGATCACTCTTGGCCGTACTCGGCAGTTCGATCGCAATGAACGCGTCGCCAAGCTTGTTCCGGAGCGTCGCGAATCGGTCCCCGACCAGCTTGTCGCCGGCGAAGCGGAGACCGAGTACCTGACAGCCGTCTTGCGCTCGCTGAATGATCGCAGCCTCGTCGTCAGGCGACAGGTTGAGGTTTGCGCCCCGCTCCTTCTTGCCCACAGCAAACGGCATCGAGGGTTGCGCAAGCACCGGCGCGAGCATGATGTCGTCGACCATCATCCCGAGTGCGAAGCCGCCCGAGAAGCACATGCCAACGGCACCCACCCCCGGCCCACCGACCTCGTTGTGGACGTTGCGAGCGAGTGCACGGAGCCAGGAGATGACCGGTGATGTCTTGTTCATCGCCATCGTTGTGAACTCTTTGGCGATGCAGATTTTCATCATCGAATGCGCCAGGTAGATCTGTGACGGCGGCTTCTCTGGCGTGCCGACGAGCGACGGCATTACCACAGTCAATCCGCGCTCGACGACGTCGTTCGCGAACTGTGCAACCGCCGGGGTGATTCCTGGTATCTCATGTATCACCACCACCGCTGGGCCGCTGCCTCGCCGGTACGTGGGGAAGCTCATCTCAGCGGCGCTGAACTCGCCAGGCGTCCAGCCAGCCAACACGCCCGAACGAATCGGCTTTGCGTCGGCAGGAAGGGTGGGAGTTGCTTCGGTCATTGTGTGCTCAGTTCTTGTCGAGGAGTTCGAGCGCCGCAGCCGACAGGAGTTCTGGGCCTTCGCGGAAGTTGTCGAGTGTTTCCTGATCGACATCTTGGTCGCCCATCGCGCCCTGTGAATACCGGGCGAACACGCCTTCGGAGATTACTGCGAGGCGCCATGAGGAGAACGCTCGGTAGTAGTTGATGTTGGTTAGGTCGCGGCCAGTGCGTTTGGCATAACGCTCGAGCAAGGCTGCGTAGGTGGGGAACCCGTCGAGGCCTGACGGGTCGTTGTGTCGGCCTTCGTCGGTGCCCGGGTCGGTCCAGTACACGCCGAGATAGCCGACGTCAGCGAGCGGATCGCCGAGTGTGCACAGTTCCCAGTCGAGCACGCCGGTCACTCGATCGCCGTCGATGAGCACGTTGCCGAACCGGTAGTCGCCATGAGCGATCGAGACGCCGACCTGAGTTGGCAAGTTCGCGGCCAGGCGACGTGCGACTTCGTCGACTGCTGGCAGGTCACGCGTCTTGGACTTCTCCCACTGCGTGGTCCACCGTTTGACCTGGCGTTGGACGTAGCCCTCGCGGCGCGCAAGGTCACCGAGCCCGATGGCATCGATATCGACCGAGTGGAGGTCGGCGAGCACATCAATCAGATGCTCACTCGCAACACGCCGCTGCTCGGGGGTGGTGTGCTCCTCAGCCCGTTCCTGTGAGTCGAGCACGACGCCAGCGACGTGGCTCATCACATAGAACGGCGCACCGGTGACTTCGACGTCGCGACAAACACCCAACGTTTCAGGCACCGGCACATTGGTCTGGCCGATCGCCGAGATGATGCGGTGCTCACGCTCCATGTCGTGCGCCGTGGCCAGCACGGAGCCGGTCGGTGGGCGGCGCAGTACGTACTTGTGATCGTTGGCATCGGTAACGGTGAAGGTCAGGTTCGACCGGCCGCCCACGATGCTGTCGAACAGAAAGGGGGCCTCAGAGCCCGCAATATGGGCCACGAGCCAATCGGTCACCCGGGGCACATTGATTCCAGCGATCTCGGTCACCACCTGAACGTACCGGCCGACTCCGCATGCGCTGCAACCGGCAGCCAGGTCTCTCATGAGCGATGACAACAACCGCCAAAGCTGAAGCTCACACGACCAACCAGAAACATGAGGGCGATACGAGGTGAGAGCGCCGCTCAGTTCGTTCGAGGCCGAAACGGCGCGAACGAGTTGATCGTCACCGATGAGAGTTGCGAGGCGATGCAGGGCTTGAGCGACGTGGCGTCGTTCAGCCGGGACGGCCGACGCCGACGACCTTGTTCCAGTTCACCGAAGCGATATTCACGACGGTGCCCGTGTTCGGCGCATGGACCTGCTGGCCATTGCCGAGATACACGCTGACGTGGCTAATCGGGCTGTAGAAGAATATTAGGTCGCCCGGCTGCGCAGCACCCTTGCTGACATGCGGGATCGACGCGTACTGCGCACGGGACTGGTGCGGCAGGTAAACGCCAGCCTGGGCCCAGGCGTACTTGGTGAGCCCGGAGCAATCGAACGAGACCCCGGGATTCGAGGTGGCGTAGCGGTACGGGACGCCCTGCTGGCTGAGCGCCGCATTCACGGCCGCGCCCGCACGTGATGAAACCGGAGGAGGAGCAGCGACAGGTGGCGCTGGCGTGACGGTTGGGCTTGAGCCACCGCCCGAGTTGCTGTTACCCCCGCTATTGGTCGGTGCCGAGGACGAGTCGCCGCCGTTCGAAGCAGGCGTCGAAGACCCGCCAGAGTTATTGTTGTTGGCTGCAGCAACTTGTATTTCGTATTCGGCGCGAACACGGGCAGCAGCTTCAGCAGCGCGGCGCGCTTCTTCTTCTTGGATGACCTGGCCGAGCTTGGCTTCGGCGTCGGCTCGGGCCTGGGTGTATTCAGAAGTGAGCTCGTCGGTGCGAGCTTGAGAGTCTGCGAGATCCTTGGCGAGTTGCTCGGCCTGTGTGCGCTTGCGGCCGAGATCGGCGCGCTCCTCTTCAAGGTCGGCAACAATTGCGTTCAGTTCGTCGGTCGTGACGGTGCCGGCGCTGAGAGCGACACGAGCGAGTTCGTCGCGCTGCATAATCGCATTGAGATCGGAAGTGTCTTCGAACAGCGGTCCGAGTGGAGTGGACCCGGCACCGACGAACGAGCGGATTGCCATCTCCCCCAGGTCTCCACGCAAATCAACGATTTCGGCTTCCTGAGCAGCGACGCGAGCTTCGGATTCCACAATCTCGCTGTCGAGCGCAGCTTTTGTGTCGACGGCAAGCACGTATTCCTCGCCGATCCGGCGGGCGTTTTCTTCGAGACGTTCGAGCTCGTCAACGATGTCTTCGACTCGTCCACGCTGCACATCGACCGGGCTGGCGTACGAAACGGTCGGCGTGAAGGCCGGCACCAGCAAGGCCGTGGCCGCGGCAATGGGAAGAACTCGGAGTAGTTGCTTCATAAGAACCGTCTGAATCCTAGCGAATATGACGATCATGTTGCGAAATCGGAACGAAAGTTCACACAGTGCGCTCGGTCGAGCGCCAGCGAGTTCGGACGTCAGTCCGAAGAAAGAGGGATCGGCGACGCAGTCGACGCACGAGCGACGCAGGAATTCGAAGCGACGGAGCCGCTTCTCACTCCCATTCAATGGTCCCGGGCGGCTTGCTCGTGATGTCATAGACGACGCGATTGACCCCGTCGACTTCGTTAATAATGCGCTGACTCATCACTTCGAGCGTCTCGTACGGGATGCGTGCCCAGTCAGCGGTCATTGCATCTTCGCTCGTCACTGCCCGGATGACGATCGGGTTGCCGTAAGTGCGTTCGTCGCCCATCACCCCAACCGAGCGGACGTCGGCGAGGAGCGCTGCGTAGCTCTGCCAGATCTCGCGCTCGAGGCCCGCCGCTTTCAGTTCTTCGCGAACAATTGCGTCGGCTTCCTGCAGCAGCGCCACGCGCTCTGGCGTGACCTCACCGATGATCCGGACGCCGAGGCCCGGGCCGGGGAACGGCTGGCGCCAGACCATCTCGTCGGGCAGGCCGAGTTCGGTGCCAAGCGCACGGACTTCGTCTTTGAAAAGGTCGCGGAGCGGCTCGATCAGTTCGAGCTCCATGTCCTCGGGAAGACCACCGACGTTGTGGTGGCTCTTGATAACAGCAGCTGTTCCGTCGGCGCCACCCGACTCGATGAGGTCGGGATACAGCGTCCCCTGGACAAGGAACTTTGCTTCGGTGATGCCACCGGTGTGCTTCTCAAACACCCGGATAAACCGCTCACCGATGGCTTTGCGCTTTGACTCGGGCTCGGTCAACCCAGCCAACGCCTCGAAGAACGACGGGCCTTCATCAGCATGAATCAGCTCGATGCCGAGGTGACGACGGAAGGTATCCACAACCTGAACGCTTTCGTTCTTGCGCATCAGACCAGTGTCGACGTACACGCAGGTCAGCTGCGAACCAATCGCCTTATGCACGAGCGCTGCAGCCACCGAGGAGTCGACTCCACCGGACAAACCACAGATCACACGAGCGTCGCCGACGCGTTCGCGGATCAGCGCCACTTGCTCC
>CALAHA010000232.1 GCA_937891565.1 uncultured Ilumatobacter sp.
AGGCGACACCTTCACGTCGTCTGGTCTGCCACTGCTCCTCGACCGATCGGCGGGCAAGCTCGGTGTGCTCCGCGGACACTTCGCCCGAGCAAACAATCAATGGAAGGCGCTCGACGGTGCCTCAGTGCTTGCGTTGTTCCCGCTCGCTGACGGCTACGTCACGCCATCGCGCTACCCATCGAAGGCTGAACATCACCGAGTGGTCCCAACCTGGAACTACGAGGTCGTCCATGCCCACGGCACGGTTCGCATCCATGACGACCCGGAATGGGTTCGCGAGCTCGTGTCAGACCTCACCGATCACCACGAAGCAGCCCGCCACGACCTTGATGTCGCACCGCAGTGGGCGGTCACCGATGCTCCGTCGGACTTCATTGACAAGCAACTCCGAGCAATCGTCGGGGTCGAAATCGAGATCACGCGGCTGGATGGCAAGCGCAAGCTCAGCCAGAACCGGTCAGATGCCGACCGGCTCGAAGTGATTGTCGGCCACGCCGCCTCGCCGGCTGAACGCGACCGTGCGTTGGCAAAGGCGATGCGCGAAGTGCTCTAGACGAGGGCGCTGACGGCTGAGCCCATCAGGTCGATGAAGTTGTCAGCATAGAACCGGTCGCGGATGTCGTCGGAGCGGTCGCCAAGGCTGCGCTCGAATCGTTCGAACGGCCGACGGCCGCCTTCCACGTGCGGGTAGTCGGTGTTGAAGAGCAGGATGTCTGGGCCGACTTGATCGGTGACCCATCCGACGTCTTCGGTCGGGTATGGCGTCACCCTGACTTGGCGCTGCACGTACTCCCCCGGTGTGATCGACAGGTCGCGCAGCCGTTCTTCGTGGCGGCCAAAGGCGTCCATTGCGGACTCCATCTGTTTCAGCCAACTCGGGAGCCATGTACAGCCTTGTTCGATGACGCCGACGCGGAGGTTGGGGTGGCGCTCCAGCACACCGTCGAAGATCATCGTGGCGAGGGTCTGCATCGGCGGGAACGGAATGGCCATGTAGTCGACCGAGCGGAAGTTTTCTTCGCCGCCATGGAAGTCGGGCGGGATCGGCAGGCCGTTGTTGAAGTAGCTCGGGTCAATGAGTGCGCCCGTACCACCGACGTGGAAGACGACAGGGATGCCGGCCTCTTCTGCTTGGCGCCACACGCGGTCGAGTGATCGGTGAGACGGCGAATGGCCGGCCGGGCAGCCGGACGCGACGAGGAGTGCAGCGGCGCCCATCTCGATGGACTCGGTAGCCATTGCCTCAGCCCGGTCGAAGTCGGCAAGCGGGACGTAACACGTGGCGAGCAGGCGCTCGTCGACAGAGCAGAAGTCGGTCATTCCCCGGTTGTGGGCGCGCGCTGCGCCGTAGGCGAGGTCGAGGTCGACTGGCTTGGCGTTGATCGGGTGTTCCCACTCAAAGAGCCGTGAGTTGTGGAACGTGTTGAAGAGCAGCTGACTGTCGACACCGATGTAGTCGAGGACGCGCGGTCGGTCTTCGGCGATGAACGAACCGGTGGCGGCGAAGTTCTTCCGGTTCATGACCTCGGTGGCTTCGTCGGCAAGGAACTCCTCGCTGCGATGCCGTTCGGCGAGCCGTTGGAAGACTGCAGTGAGATCATCCGGGGCAAGCGTTTCACCGGCACCAGCGTCGCCGGTTTGAACCAGTTCGCTTGCGTATTGCGGGACAATGAGCCGGTCGCGGATGTCGGGGTCAGCGTGATCACGGAGCCAGTTGGGCGGTTCCATGATGTGTGCGTCAGCGTCGTGGACCCTGCGGCGTTCGATGTAGGCCATCCACCAGTGTCGCGCCTACCGGTGGCTGGCTCGGCAGTTGGACGGAGCACATTCGTGTCAGCCGCTCGACGCCGCTAACGTAGGAGCTCTTCGCGGATGTAGTTCAATGGTAGAACATCAGCTTCCCAAGCTGAATACGCGGGTTCGATTCCCGTCATCCGCTCCAATTTCTGGAGCTGAATAAGACCAGCTCATTGACCGTTTCCCGGTCCCCAGCTCGTCTGGAAGTGCCTCGCCGACAGGTCAGTTCACAAACTTCCCAGCGGAAGATTCCGAGGCCGCTACTTCCATCTCGGCAGACGCATCTCCGTCGGCGCAGGTTGCGAACAGATCGGACGGCGTCAAAGGCGATCCGCGACCATGCCTTTGTTCAGAACCTGCGTCGCGCAGCAGCTTTCAGAGAACTTGCCCTTCCGAACTGACCGAAACCCCTCCACAAACTCGGCGAACCACGCCCCCAGATCGGCCAACGCAACAATCCCGCTCAAAGATCTCAAAGATCTCAAAGGTTCGAATTGCTGGGTTGGGGCCTGGGCATGATGCCGCCTTCATCCAGCTGCAGCGTGCAACAACAAGTCGAGATGGTTGGCGAAGAGCGCGAGGCCGGAGTTGACGATGTTGGGATCGGCATGCGCCTTGGCGAGCACGATCGAGCCTTCGATCACGGCCAGGAACTGCTGAGCCAGTTCTTCGGCTGGAAGCGCTACACCGGCACCGTCGCCAGCATTACGAATCAGGTCTGCGACGTATGACGCCAACGTCGAGAACTGCTGAGACAACTTGTCACGCATGTCGGGATGCGACTCGGCGAGGTCGAGGGTAAAGCTGCCGAGCATGCAGCCGTGAGTGAGCAGCGGCCCCGAACACACCACGCCAGCATGAGTAACGAAGCGTCGAAGTCGCTCGACTGGATCCTCATCAGCAGCGAACAGCCCAGTCGTCAGGGCCAGAACCAACTCGTCGAAGAAACCGTCGAGCGCAGCCTGTCCGAGATCGTCCTTCGTCGCGAAGTGGTGGTAAAAGCTGCCTTTGCTGACCTGCGCCTCGGTGCAGACTTCGTCGACCGTCGTGGCCGGAAATCCTTTGGTGAGCGACAACGTGCGCATCGCGTCAATTAACTTCGCTCGGTTCTCTCCACGAGGGGCCATGTCATTCACCCTACGTCTCTAACGAACGACGAAATGGCTGCCATGTCGGATGCGACACCCAGGTTGGACCCAGCGCGAGCACGACTCGGTCAGAGTCGCCGACGAAGTCGAGCCAGCATTTGGCTATCACCGACGTCACTTGACAGAACATACCGACTAGTTGGTATCCTTCCAACTCTCGTGGCACCAGCCCGACGCCCAACCTTCAGGAGCCCCAATGAACCCCATCGACGACTTCACCGACACGAGCCGCATCATGAGCGGCTTGCTCGAACGCCTCGACCCAGCAGACCTGGACACTGCGACACCGTGTGCGCGCTGGTCCGTTGCAGACCTTGTCGACCACATTGTCGGCGACGTCTTCGTCTTCGTCGGCGCAGCAGGAGCCGATGCGTCGGCCCCTGTAGGTCCGGTCACCGCCGACAACGCAGTCTCGCGATATGCAAGCGCCACAGCAGCTGTGCTCGCCGCGTACCAGGCGAACGACACGCTCAATCGCGACCTCGCAACACCGTTCGGCACGTTCCCTGGTTCGATGGTGCTCAGCGTCGTCATCGCCGACCAACTCACACACTGCTGGGATCTCGCCCGCTCGATCGGAGCGCCGGTCGTCGCCGCCGACGAACTGGTAGACAACGCCCTCAACACGTGGACGGCCTTCATCCAAAGCGACTACCGCGACGGTGAGATGTTCGGTGACGCTCAAACCTGTGGGCCCGATGCATCGAACCTCGACCGACTCGCCGCGTTCACCGGACGCAATGTTTGAGTGAGTCAAGGACAACGCCGCGAACTACACCAAGCGCGCAGTGGCCGCGTCGGAAGCTCTGAACGAATGCGTGGCCGCGGATCACGTTCGACGCAGACCGTGCGTGAGCCGTCAAGACAAAAGCAATGGCGTTGGACCAGCTACGAAGCCTCATTACCCGAAGGTCCGAGGTTCAAATCCTGCCCCACTCCATTGACCATCTCGACTCAGAGACCCAGCACCGCGCGAAGGCCGTCGTCGATGGCATCGCAAAGCGGGCGGGGCAGCTTGCCTGTGCGCTCCGCGAGCCGCGAGCGGTCGATCAACTCCAGGCCGAGCGGCACAGCAACGGAATCCTTCGCCAGACCCGTCACCGCGGCCGTCAGCAATACATTGCCAGCGAGGCCCGCCCGATCAAGATTCGACGTGAGCGGTACGACGTGGGTCTGCCAAACCTCCACACCGAGAACGTCGTCAGACGACACAACAACACACGGCCGACGTTTGTCGAGCTCCACCCAGTAGACGCCGCCTCGTGTCACCACGGTGCGGATCGCTCCATCCGTAGACCGGCAGCACGCGCATCGTCGTCGGTTGGCGGTTCGGTTGCGGACAGTGCTGCATCGGCCAGCAGCTGCTGAGGAAAGATCATGGACGACTCCGCAGCGTGACGACGGAGCCGATCGGTCACCCACCTTGAGAACGGGACGTCCAGGCTTTCGATAATCGGCACGACATCGTCGGGCACACTGATCGTCTTGTTGGGCATGTACGTATTCTACGTACGTATTCAGTGGTCGACGGCCATCGAGCCGAACTCAGCACAGCCTGCGTCCTCACAGACCTCCGAATCACGGTCGCAATCCGCGGCAAGTACCAGACGGTGTCATCGTTCGATGTTCCATGCTGGGCCTCTTCTCGCGTGCCCATTGCGATGATGTTCCAAACGAGTCGTCGCAACTCGTTCGAGCCGTTCGAGCTTGAGGCGCTCGCCTACTCGTTGCCGACCGGGTGCTCGATGATGATGACGTTGCGACGTGCCTGGCCCGAACGCGTCGACGCAATCGCCGCATTGATCTGATCGAGGGGATATGTCGCCGTAATGAGTTGGTCGAGGTGTAGATCGCCGTCTGCGTACAGCTGGCTCAGCCGTGGCAGGTCGCGCGCGAGGTCCGTCGACCCCATGAACGAGCCGATCACTCGCTTACCGTCACCGGCGAACCCGCTCCCGTCAATCGACACGACGTCGCCGGTGCGCGTCATCCCGACAACGACGACGGTTCCACCCTTGCGCGCGATGCCGATGGCCTGCTCGATGGCAGCCGTCGAGCCGACGGTAACAAACACATAATCAGCGCCGCGCCCACCGGTCAGCGCCGCAACTGCTGCGCCGACGTCGACCTGGTCACCTCGAACGACGTCGGTGGCGCCAAACTCCTTCGCGTCGTCGAGTTTCTGATCGCTGACGTCGACGGCGATGATCAGCGATGCGCCCGCCACCCGGGCGCCCTGGATCGCATTCAGCCCGACCCCTCCGGCACCGACAACGACCACGCTCGAATCGGCGGTGACGTCAGCGGTGTTGGCAACGGCTCCGAAGCCCGTAATCACGCCGCACGCGAGCAGCGAAGCGACGTCGAAACCCATCGAGTCAGCAATACGCGCGACCTGTGAGTGATGGACGACGGTTCGCTCGGCAAAAGCTCCGGTGTACACGCCCTGGACGACATCGTTGCCGTCGCCATCGTGCAACCGGTGCTCGGTCGCGATGGCGAAACCTGCTCGGCGTTCGCACAGATGCGTCTCGTCACGGTCGCAGAAGAAGCAGTCGCGGCAATTGCGCAGCAGTGAGACAACCACGCGGTCCCCTACTGCCACTGACTCGACCCCGGCCCCGACCGCTGCGATCACGCCGGATGCTTCATGCCCGTTGACGGCAGGGAGCGCTCCGCCCCAAGATCCATCGTTGGCGTGCAGGTCGCTCGCACAGATAGCGACCGCGTGGATGTCGACGAGCACCTCGTCGCGCTTCGGCGGATCGATGAACAATTCCTCGATGACGAGCGGGGCCCCGAACTCGCGGCAGACCGCTGCCTTCATGCTGAATGCTCCGTCGGGCCTGATGCTCACGCCCATCCGCTGACCGCCTTCACTTCAAGGAATTCTTCCAGGCCCCACGTGCCGCCCTCACGTCCGTTGCCGGACTGTCGGTAACCACCGAACGGCGACCCGGCCGAACGCGACTTGCCGTTCATCTCGACCATGCCGGACCGCAACCGTTTGGCGACTCTCCGGGCACGATCAATGTCGGCCGTCTGGACGTAGTTAGTCAGACCAAACGAGGTGTCGTTCGCCATCGCAATCGCCTCGTCTTCGGTGTCGAACGGTGTGATCGACAGCACGGGGCCGAAGATCTCGGTGCGCGAGATCGTCATCTCGGGCGACACGTCAGCAAACACCGTCGGTCGCACGAAGTAGCCGACGTCGAGCCCGTCGGGCCGGCCAGGCCCACCAGCCACGAGCCGAGCGCCTTCGCGCTGGCCGGTCTCGATCAGACCCTGGATCTTGTCGAACTGTGCTTGGGAGACAACCGGGCCGATGTGGCGGCCGTTCTTCGAAGCGAGGTCGACGGTCATCTCGTTTGAGACACGTTCCGCCGTCGCAACCGCTGCGTCGTACACAGAACGCTCGACCAGCATGCGGGTGGGGGCGTTGCACGACTGGCCACTGTTGTTGAAGCAGTGGCGCACACCGCGCTCGACGGCAGAATCATCCGCGTCGGCAAACACGATGTTGGCGCCCTTGCCACCCAACTCCAGAGCGACGCGCTTGACCGACTCCGCTGCGTTGTGGGTGATGGCAACTCCCGCCCGGTTTGATCCGGTGAAGGACACCATGTCGACGTCAGGATGCGCCGACAGCTGCGACCCAACGCCAGCGCCGTCGCCGTTGACGAGGTTGAAGACGCCCGCAGGGAAACCTGCCTCGTCGACCATCTCAGCGAAGAGTGACGACGACAAGGGTGCGACCTCGGAGGGCTTCAGAACCATCGTGCACCCGACGCCAAGCGCCGGGGCGACTTTGAGTGTCACCTGGTTCATTGGCCAGTTCCACGGTGTGATCATGGCGCACACCCCCACAGCTTCGTACAGGATCCGGTCGCCCGGAGCCCCGTCGCTGAGCGGCCGATCGAAGTCGAATGCTTCGAGTGCAGCGATCGTGTTGCGGATGTGCCACGAACCGGCGCTCACCTGCGACTGCAGGGCCAGATCGATCGGCGCACCCATCTCCATCGAGATCGCCTCCGCCATTTCGCCGGAACGTCGTTCATAGACCTCGAGCAGTTTTACGAGCAGAGCGACCCGCTCCGCGGCCGGGGTGCGGCTCCACGAATCGAACGCGGCACGCGCCGCAGCGACAGCCGCGTCGGTATCGGCTTGTGACCCGAGCGAAATGACGGCACACGCCTGCTCGGTGGACGGGTCGATGACGTGAGCATCGTTCTGCTCGGCGGGCGGCGCCCACGCTCCATCGATGTAGAACTGCCGACGGTCAATGAGGTCAATAGCGGTCATGAGGGTCCTTGTACGGGCGATTCGTTTTTTGGGGCGGGTGTTTACAGCCCGAACACTGACCCATCAGGAATGTTCCCGGGGATCTCATTTCCGATGTTCGCGACTGGGCGTATACAGCCAAGGATACGCCGGTTGCCCGGCCGCAACCATCCGCTCGAGTGCATCGAGCCCTTAGCCGAGTCGGAATCGCCCGGCTACACGCGTGAGCGGCTCCGAAACATCACAGGTGCGCGGCGAACCAACGCAGGTCACCGGCTACTGCGGAGCGGGAAGCGAACGTTCTTCAGCGATCGAATTACCACCGTCGATCACAATGCACTGGCCTGTCGTGTACGCCGCACCAGGCGTAGCCAGCCACGCAATTGCGCTTGCAACCTCATCGGGCGTGGCACTGCGCCCGGCCGGCGTGACAAATCCCTCGACTCGCTCGCTTGGTGTTTGTGAACCGGTTTCGATCCAACCAGGAGCAACGGCGTTGACCGTGATGCCGTCGGCGGCGTGGTCGAGCGCGAGCGCCCTCGTCAGCCCGACGAGCCCCGCCTTGGCCGCGGCGTAGGCAGGTTCGTGGCGCATCGCCATCACCGGTCCGGACACGCTCGCCACCGAAATGATTCGGCCCCAGTGTCGCGTCTGCATGTGCGGAAGCACGGCGCGTGACATCAAGAACGCAGTATCAAGATTGCGTTCGATCGCCGCCCGCCAGTGCGCGTACGGCAGCTCCGTGGCTGCGTCGGCTTCTGCACTTCCGGGTCGGCTGACACTGGTCATGCCGGCGTTGTTGACCAGGATGTCAACAGCGCCGAGCGCAGCAACGGCCGCCGTGGTGATCCGCTGGGCTGTTGACTCATCTGTCAGATCACCAAACGCCCCGTGCGCCTCCAACCCAACCTGTGCGAGTTCGTCGACCCGCTCATGGATTCGGTCGGTCGTTGAGGTGACCATGACCCGGGCCCCGAGTTCGCCAAGTATTCGTGCCGAGGCGAATCCGATACCGGTCGGACTCCCTGCCCCGGTGATCAGTGCGGTTCTGCCCTCGAGAGAAAACAGACGTGGTGTCACGCCAGCACTTTAGTGGTCGCCATCAGCTGGCACGGACGCCGGTTACTCAGGCACCGACGGGCCGGCGGTCGCGATATTCGGCCCATTCCCATTCGCTGCCGTACTCGTCGAGTAGGTCGAGGAAGGGTTTTGGTGGCAACGCCTCGGGGCCAAGGATGCCCACGCCAGCCCACTGACCGGTCGCCATCAACTCGATCGCCACGGCCGGCATCACGGCGGTCTGCCAGACGACCGCCTGATGGCCGAACTCGCGCATCGTCCAGGCGTTGTCGACCACGTGATACACGTACACCTCGCGCGGTTCGCCGTCTTTACCGAGGCCCTTCACCCACGTACCCGCACAGGTCCGACCGGTCATCTTGTCGCCAAGCGTCGCCGGGTCAGGAAGCGCGGCAGCAACGACGTCGCGAGGCGAGACATTGACCCCTTTGACCGACACCTGCTTCGTGCTGTCGAGATCGAGCATGTGCAACGTCTTCAAGACATCGATGAACTCGTTACCGAGCCCGTACTTGAACGTGACTCGCTCGCAGTCGATCCAGCGCGGAATCAGGATGACCTCTTCGTGTTCGACGTTGACGCATTGAATCTCGCCGATGCCCTCGGGGAACGTAAAGAGCTCGGGCTCGCTGAACGGCTCGGTGGTGAACCAGCCGCGCTCTCGCTCGTAAATGACCGGTGGATTGAGACACTCTTCGATGGTCGTCCAGATCGAGAACGTCGGAGCGAAGTCATAGCCGTCGACAACGAGGTCGGCACCGTCGCGAACACCGATTTCGTCGACCTTGGAGAACAACTCGTCGGCCGCATACCGGGCAGCAACATCAGAGAAGCCGGGTTCGACGCCCATACCGACCAGGGCCATCATCTTGCGGTTCTTCCAGGTGGGATCCTCGGCAAACTGGCCGTCACCGAGGCGGATCCCCGTCCTGTTGTAAGGGTCGGTCGCATGCGGCGTTGACAGGTTCATCGCCATATCGACGTAGTTGCACCCGGCCTCGAACGCCCCGAAGAAAATGGGCGGGTTGAAACGCGGGTCACAGGCATTCAGGATCACGTCGGCGTGCATCTCGTTGGCGAGCGCGGTGACCGCCTCACGCGAGGACGCATCGACCTTGGCTGCAACGATTCGACCACCGGCGCTGGCGTCACCCGCGCTTGCTACGGCAGCTTCGGCCTTGGCGAGATCGAGGTCTGCGACCGTCACATGCGTAAATGCTTGGCGGGTCGCCGCGATGGCGACGAATGCCGAGCCGACACCACCGGAACCAACAACGAGAACACGCACCTTCGGACTCTACTACCGCTTCCAGCTGGACCGAGTGGCCTACGTGCCAAGGGCCGAGAGGTGTATCCTGACAACCGTGGCAACCACCTCGACCGGAGAAACTGCGTCGGGCCGCTCACTGTGGGCCGACCAGGTTGGCAACGTGACAGCACGCTCACCGCTCGCCGGCAATCGACGCGTCGATGTTGCCATCGTCGGCGCCGGGTACACCGGGCTCTGGACTGCTCATTCGCTCCTGCAAGCGGACCCCGCACTCCGTGTGATCATCATCGAAGCAGATCACGTCGGTGCGGGAGCGTCAGGGCTCAATGGTGGCTGGTGTATGGGCGAACTCGCCGGCGGCCTCGGAGCAGCGGTGGCGCTTGCGGAGCGGCGAACCGGCAGTACCGATGGCGGCGCCCGACTCACCCGAGCGATCATGAGCACGGTCGACGAAATCGGGCGGGTCACCCACGAAGAGGGCATCGAGTGCGACTTCACGAGGGGCGGCGTCATTCGGCTAGCACGCACTGCCCCGCAACTCACCCGACAACACGATGAGGTTGCTGAACATCGCCACCACGGGTTCGGGTCCAAAGACATCGAACTCCTCGACGCCGACGCAGCAACCGCTCGCCTCAACGCGACCGATGTGCTCGGCGCGATGTACTACTCGGCGGGAGCGCGCATCCACCCTGCTCGACTCGTCCACGGCTTGGCAGCCGCAGTCGAGCGCCAGGGCGGCGAGATTGTCGAACAGACCAGGGCAACCCGGATCTCGGCGGGCCAGCCGGCATCGGTGACCACCACAAACGGCACGGTGACCGCCGACATCGTCGTGCGGGCCGTCGAAGGCTTCACCTCGACCCTGTCGGGGCATCGCCGGACTCTGCTTCCCTTCTCGTCGTCGATGATCGCCACCGAGCCGCTCCCGCCCGAGGTCTGGGAAACAATTGGCTTGGCAGCGCGCGAGACGTTTGCCGATGATCGACGAATGGTTATCTACGGACAGCGCACTGCTGACGATCGCATCGCATTCGGCGGCCGCGGCGCTCCGTACCGCTACGGCTCGAAGATCATCGAAGACAACGGCCCTCAGGCAATCCACCATCGCATCACCGCGACGCTCCATCAGCTCCTTCCCGCGACTCGCGACGCGGCGATCACCCACCGGTGGGGCGGCGTGCTGGGCATCCCGCGCGATTGGCAACCCTCGGTCGGCATCGACCGCTCGAGCGGGCTCGCATGGGCCGGCGGGTTCGTCGGCGAAGGTGTGGCCGCATCGAATCTGGCTGGACGCACCGCAGCCGATCTGATTCTCGAACGCGCCACCGACCTCGTCTCGCTCCCGTGGGTCAACCACGTGTCGCCCCGCTGGGAACCCGAACCGCTCCGTTGGCTCGGCGTCACGACCTTTCTTAAACTGGCCACACAGGCCGACGCGGCCGAGCAACGCACGGGTCGGGCATCGCGACGCGGCGCCCTTGCCGACCGAGTGCGCTAATCCAGCTCAGCCGGGGATCTGCTGTGTGATGCAGTGCACTCCCCCGCCGCCGTACGCGAGGACTCTCGACGGCACGCCCACGACCTGGCGCTCAGGGAACGCATCGCTAATGATCGCGAGCGCGGCTGCGTCGTTCGGGTGGTCAGCGACCGGAACCACCACACCTCCGTTGGCGACGTAGAAGTTCAAGTAGCTGTTGCGGTATCGGTCACCGTCGATGTCGAAGTACGACGCCTGGG
>CALAHA010000233.1 GCA_937891565.1 uncultured Ilumatobacter sp.
GAATACCGGGCAGCTCTACTGCAACCTACCCCGGACCTACTACGACGACCTCCGTCAACGCATGCAAACCGACACCGACTACTCCGACAGCGAATACCTCGCAAAAATCCAGCCGCCCGGCCTGCACTGACCGGAAGTGTCGGCGGGGCGCTCGCCGGCCTGCACTAACCGGCCTGCGATTTCGGCTCGCCGTACGAATTGTCAGCCGCGGCCCACCATCGAGTTGCTTCCGGGCCCCAGTGCGCACGAAGGCTGCGGAACCGCTGAGCGGCTGCGTCGCCGGGCCACTCGGCGTCGTGGAGCGCTGCTGGCAGGCTCGGGTCTTGCAGCGGGAAGCGGCGCCAGGCATCGACGAGGTCGATCAGCCGTGACGCCGACTGGGCGGTGGGCCGGTCTGTGGCGCTCGGCTCGTCGAAGGCTTCCAGAAAGACGCAGTAGCCGACCGCAAGTGCGTCGAGCTCCCAGGCTCGTTCGGTGAGAGCGCGAGGGTCGCCGACATCGGTCATCGTGGATCGGAACAACGTCGCGTCGCCGATGTCGAGATCTCTCAGGATCGCAGTGGCCTCACGTTGTCGATCCGCCCATGGGCAAATCCACACGCCTTGGCCAAGCGAACCGAAGCCGGCCCAGCCGAGGCTGACGTTCAACTTGGGCCGAAGCGTCCGCCGCTGTTCAGACACGCTGGCAAGCAGTACCAGCCACTGGCCGTCCCAGTCGCGATCGACCTCGCCGTGCGCGTAGATGCGCTCGGCTCCGCGGTGCAGGAGCGACGTCGCCCAGGGCGTCAGGGACCACTTCGATCGTCGGCCAACGCGCTCGGACGTGATCCATCCCTTGTTCGAGAGTCGACTGATTGCCTGCCGGGCCGCCTTGGCTTCGACGTCGAGCAGGCCAAGCGTGTCCACGAGCGTTTGCGTCCAGGCGCTTCCTCCGCCGGGCAGCATGAGCTCACCGAAGACCGTAATGAGCAGGTCGGAGGCGCTCGACGCAGAGACGCTGCCGTCTCGACGGACGCCGAGGACGGGTGCGAGAGGAGCGACATCGTTCATCATGATGTTCTACATTCTTCTTGCGTTGGACTTGGAAAGCAAGGTATGTTTGGAATCAGCGAGCAAGGGGCATGCACATGACTGACAGCACAACTGAGCACACAACCGGCACTGCGATGCATCCGCAGACTGCAGCACAGAGCAACGAGACCGACGCGCCCATCACGTTTGAGCGGCACCCGGACTCGTACGTGCACTGGAATCTCAAGGTCGAGTCTGAAGTTGCTCGGCTCTCGATGAATGTCGATCCGGCTGGTGGCCTGCTCGGCGACTACGAGCTCAAGCTGAACAGCTACGACATCGGCGTCGACATCGAACTCGCCGATGCGATTCGTCGCGTGCGGTTCGAGCATCCCGAGGTCAAGGTCGTCGTCGTCGACAGTGCAGTGGAAGGTGTCTTCTGTGCCGGTGCGAACATCCGGATGCTTGCCGCTGCCACCCACAGCCACAAGGTCAACTTCTGCAAGTTCACGAACGAGACTCGCCTGGAAATAGAAGAAGCCTCGGCCGAATCGGGCCTGCGCTTCCTCGCGGCGATTAATGGGGCCTGTTCTGGCGGTGGCTACGAGGTGGCAATGGCGTGCGACCACCTGCTGCTCGTTGACGATCGATCGAGCGCGGTGTCGCTCCCGGAAGTTCCGTTGCTCGGCGTGCTGCCCGGTACTGGAGGCCTCACGCGCCTGACCGACAAGCGACACGTGCGTCGTGACCGCGCTGACGTTTTCGCGACGAAGTCCGAAGGGATCCAAGGCAACGAAGCGGTTGAGTGGAACCTGGTCGACGAAGTGGCGCCGCCATCGAAGTTCGACGAAGCCGTTGCCGCTCGAGTCGTGGCTCTCGCCGCAACGTCGAGTCGGTCCAACGACGGATCGGCAGTGCAGTTCGAAGCGCTCGGGCGAACGATCACCGACGACTTGATCACCTACCGGTTCGTCGCCGCCAAGCTCGACCGAATTGGTCGCTCTGTCGAACTCACGATCACTGCAACCGACGACGCCGACTGGGCGTTGACGGCAGCGCGCGAGTTCGACGACGTACTCTGCCACCTTCGATTCAACGAACCGACGCTCGGCACACTGGTGTTGAAGACTCGCGGTGACGCTTCGGCTGCAGTTCGCCAGACCGACCGGCTCCTCGCCGGCGCCGACCATCTCGCTCGCGAGACGGCGCTGCTCTGGAAGCGAGTCCTGTCGCGGCTTGACTTGATGGCTCGCAGCCTGATTGGGGTTGTCGATCCCGGTTCGTGCTTTGTCGGCGTCCTTGCCGAAGTACTCCTTGCGGCTGATCGCAGTTTCATGCTCGATGGCGTGTTTGAAGAGGACGACGAGCCGTTGTCGCCGGCCGTGATCGTGTTGACCGATGCGAGCGTCGGGCCGATGCCTAT
>CALAHA010000234.1 GCA_937891565.1 uncultured Ilumatobacter sp.
GGTTGCCGGCAACGTGGACCGATTGTAGAGGCCGGTTCGGGATCCCATTCAGCTTTCCACGGGCCGGCTCCGACGCGGACGCGGTGATCTCGGTGGTGCGGGCGCGTCGATCCGGTTCGTGCCGGGCGGCGGCGGCGGTTTGAGTCGTCGGTGGGTCGCTGCTGCGGAGTAGGCCTCCAGGGCAAACAACCGACCAGGCAACAAGGTCTGGACCACGCGGGCATGCAGCTTCGCTCGAATGTCGGGCAGCATGTGGACCAAGATCGAAACGATCGCATCCCACTGCTGTTCCCGAGATCAGCAGGTCGTCAGATCGCCGACCTGAGCGTCAAGTTCGACGCCTGAGTCTGCAGCCAATTGTCGAGCCTTGTCGACACTGCGCTTCGACTGATCGATCCAAAGTCAGCGCCCACGACTGACTCGGCCCGAACGCGGACCGGCCGACGGCAACATCACAAGCCGTCGACCGGTACACGCAGTCAGGATGATTCGATGGACTCGAATCAGCCGGAGAATGAGCCTCCCTGGCCTTCGAAGTCAACGATGTCGCCTCGAGCTTCGAAGGTGAGGTTGCCTGTTTCACCGATGACCACTTCTTGAATCTGGGCTGCTTCGGTCCAGTAGGCATCGTTGACGCCGTCGAGCTGGAGCGTCCCACCCAGCAGGCTGTCGCTGGTGAAGTTTGCGTTCCACGTCGCAGCCATCAGGTTGACTCGGTTCAGGCCTCCCGGTAGCGCTGCTGCGGCGCGCAGCACGTCGACGAGGAATTCTCCGTAGAGGTAGCCGGTCGAGTACGAACCGTCGGCACAGGTCACGTTTCCGTACTCTGCCAGAACCCGTTCGATCTCGACGATGGCGGGGTCGTCGGCGTAGCTGGGGTCACCACAGACCTTGTTCGAGTTCGCCATGTAGATGCCAGCACCGTCTGCAGCGAGTGCTGCTGCGGCGTCCTTCACTGGCTCGAAGTAGGAGGCCAGGTTGTTACATGTGTAGGACATGTAGCTCCGTGGACGCCATTCCGAGGCTGCGAGCACGGCAACGGCCTGCGTGCAGAACTTCGCCGTGGTTCCGACGACGAACACGTCGGCTTCAGTGCCGATGATCGTGGTCATCTCGTTGGTGACGTCTGCGCCGGCCGGGTCGTGAACCTCTTGGGTCACGATGTCCAAGGTGGAACATGCTTCAGCATCGTTGAGTGTGGTCTGGTAGGTCTTGCCGAAATCGTTGTTCATGATCAACGCCGCAACAGTGGCGCCGTCACCGAACTCGTCGGTAATGGCCTTGCACCAGATATTGGTCTCGGTGACGTAGTTCAAAATGTTGCCGACGGTCCATGGGTAATTCGCCGGGTCGCCCCAAAGCGGAAAGCCCGACGAGTTGAAGAGCTGCGGTACGCAGGCTTCGTCGGTGATGGGCCGGACGGCAGCGTTGATCGGCGTGCCGAGTACGTGGCCGAAGGCGAAGATGTCGTCGGAGTCGATCATCTCTTCGACGTTTGCCACGCCACGACCTGCTTCATACCCGTCGTCCTTGGCAATAAGGATGAGCTCCTTGCCTTCGATCGGATCGGTCGCGTTCACATTGTCGAAGTAGAACTGCATGCCGGCAGCGATGGCGCCGAATGCGGCGAGCGCACCCGACAGGGGCAACGTCTGGCCGATGCGGATCTGGTCGCCGTCGACGCCTTGGAGCGGATCCCAGTCGTCAGGACATTCATCGAGATTCAACACGGTGCCTGCTGCGACTTCGACCGAGCCCTCAAGGGCGAGTGCTTCGCCCCCACCTTCATCGGTGGAGGCGTCGGTGGCAATCGGTTCGTCGGTCTCGACGGGTGCATCGGTCGCGGCCGGCGCATCGGTCGCGGCCGGTGCATCGGTTTCAACGGGTGCGTCGGTCGCGGCTGGCGAAGAATCGCCGCCGTCGTCGCTGCCACACGCGGCGATGATCAGGCCGGCGGCCATCACCCCCGCAATGGTGCGCCTGAGTCGTGGTGTTGTCATTCGTTCCCCCTCTGGGATTTGTGTTGGTTGTTCAGCTGTCGCTCGGCTCACCATCAGATGAGCCCAGGTCGTGGTTCTGATTTCCCGGACAAGTGGAGGTCCTGGCTGCGCTCATACCCCGACATTTCGTCGAGCCCCATGCAGCCCTTCCCACCGTTGTTCGTTCATCGGGCACTCGCCCGAATCAGAACCTCAAGTCAGTTTACAGAGGTGAGGTTAGGCAAGAGTCCACCGTTTGTCAACAGGAATGTTGACGTGGTCGCCGGGCAGGATGGTCTCGCCGATATCCGGACGCGGCGCGGCCCCGTTGCTGCGTTTCAGAGCTACAGCAGCCCACCGGGCACGATGCGGATTACTGCGAAATTGCAGCAAACATCGGAGGCTCTCTGTCTTCTGGCTGGGTCGTGCCTCACCCAAGCACCTTGAACGTGGCGGTGCTGTTGACGGCAATTCTCTGGCCGAAGTTCGGTGCCAGTGCCTTGATCGCGCTGTTGAACACGCCAATGGTATTCAACATAAGCGTTGATGCTCTCCGAGTTGAGATCTTGGCGCCGCCAGCATCACATCGCCGCGAAATTTGCCAATGAGATTTGGC
>CALAHA010000235.1 GCA_937891565.1 uncultured Ilumatobacter sp.
GAAGCGTGATCAAACCCTTAAACGCCCGCGATCCCGAATGGGCTGATCCCGAACGTGCCGATGATGATGTTGCAACGCGCTACCGGATGCCAACAACCGCCGAACTCGGCTGGTCCGTCCAGCACATCGACCTCGCCGCCTGACGGCCCAACAGCCTGACCGATTGTCAGCCTTCGGGGCAATCAGCCTGAGAGAGTGGGGCGGCCGCCTCATTAGGCCGACGGCGTCACGAAGTCGGCAACCACGCCGCAGTGATCGCTTGCCCACACCAGCTCACCGTCGACATCGACCGGACCGGTTGCAACGTTCCAGGCGCGGGTCGGATTGCCGACGGGCTTCGGCCGCGGCCATGACACGAGCAAATAGTCGAGGCGGCGGTTCGGCCAGGCGCTGTCGGTTGAGTACGGATTCTCGGCCTGCCAGGTGTGGCCCGAACCGTTGCCGACCTGCTCCCACACATCGCTGAAGACGATCCCTGGTACACCCGCCGAGCGGCCCGTCAGAAGGCGGATCTCGTCGGTGTCGGGCACAGCGTTCAAGTCGGCGCCCACGATCAGCGGGAGATCGTTCGATGGGTCACCACGCCACTCGATGCCAAGTTCAAGCAACCGCCGGATTTGCAGTTGGCGGGCAGCCGACGCATCGAAACGGTGGTCGATGTGCGTCGACGCGAACGGCCATGCGCCCCACGGGGTATCGACGCGTGCCGCAACGACGCGGCGATGTCCGTCGGCTCCTTCGGCGTTCGGAAGCGGGAGCGAGGCAACACGTTCGATCGGCCAGCGCGAGAGGATCGCGTTCCCGAACGATTCGCCATTCCAGAGCACAGGGTCGGTCCGCACGGCGTGCATGCCGAGGGCTGCAGCGATCTCGTCAGCAACGTCACGCTCGTTGTTCGACCACACCTCTTGCAGACACGCCACGTCGGGGTCGACCTGGCGCATCGTGTCGATGATTGCTGGTAGCCGTTGTTCGAACGGCCCGAACCGCCACCACAGATTCCACGTCATCACGCGCATCGTCGGGGCCAGCTTCGTCACCGCAACATCATGTCGCATGCATTGGGTCGGGGCATGGTCGGCACGCTCAGGTCGGTACTCTCAAGAAGGTGGGAACAAGCCGGTGGTCGATCGAGCAGGTCGAATCAGTTGCGCCGTCGGCAGCGGCGGTCACCGCAGCCCAACCATTTGCCTCGCCGGCCCGGTGGACCGGCCTCGGCGCCGACGACGCTGCGTTGTGGGGATCGTGCCAGGGGAGTGGATCTGAGCCGTATGACACGATGGTCGACCATCAGCATGTCGGCTTCACCTGCACTTGCCCGAGCCGCAATACGCCCTGTAAACATGCCTTGGCGCTGTTGCTGCTTTGGATCCGCGACCAGGTGGTTGACACGCCTCCACCGGCACATGTCAGCACCTGGATTACTCGTCGGTCGGCCAAACAGACAGGGTCATCGCGCGCAGCTGTTACCGGCCGCGCAGCATCAGAACCAGCAGGATCAGAAACGGTCGAGGCCGGAGATGCGATTGGCGAGAGCGAACCAACGCAACCAGTGCCCCAGCCCGATCGCGACACGGCTCGCAACGATCGTGTCGAACGGATGCACGCTGGGCTGACAGAACTCGATCGCTGGCTCGACGACCGGATCCGCATTGGCCTGGCCGATCCGTCGCTCGCCCGTTACGCAACGTGGGACGACCTCGCCGCTCGGCTGGTCGATGCCCAGGCCGGCAGCCTCGCCAATCGCATCCGCCGCCTCGCCGGCCTCGTTGGAGCATCGCCCGGTTGGCACGACGACGTGCTCGCCGAACTGGGCCTCCTCCACCTGCTGTCCCAGGCCGGCCGCCACATTGGCTCGCTGCCCGGACCGCTCGCCGATGCCGTTGCCACGTCGGTCGGCTGGCAGGTCAAGCAAGCCGATGTCCTTGCCGGTGTTCCCGACACCGACCACTGGATCGTGGCCGGGCGGAGCGACGTGCGCGAGGACCGCATCGAAGTTCGTCGTCATTGGTTGCGTGGATCGTCGTCGGGTAGATGGGCGCTTTGTCTGTCGTTCGCGGCCTACCAGCAAAGCCTCGACACGTCGCTCAGGGTGGGGACCTCGCTCCATGCCGACATCCATCGCTACCCCGGGCCCGCGCTGCGCTCGCTTGTCGGTTCCCGATACGCATTGCCGGTTGAGCCGGTTTCGCCGCCGTCGCACACCATTGCCGAAGGCTGCGATGAGGTGGGCGCGATGCTCGTTACCGAGCCGTGGCTCGATCGGCTCCCCGTCACGATCCGGGCACGTCTTGCCAAGTCAGGCGGGGTGTGGGCTCTCGCGGATGCAACCGGCAGCCTGCCGGTTCTCGATGCGGGCACACGCCAGTTCGATGTCGGCCTCGCGATGCTGCTTGCCGTGTCGGAGGGCCGCGAAGTCGACCTCACCGTGGAGTGGACGCCGCTAGGAGTCGTGCCACTTTCAATCCACCTGCCCGACCGCACCGTCGACATTGGTCCGCGTGCCAACGCGTCGTTTGTGAGCGCAGCATGAAGTCAGTTGATGAGCACTGGCAGGCGCTGGTGACCACGGCGCTGCTCGGTACCGACCGACGCGAGCCGCCCGAGGCTCCTCAGCTGATCGCCGATCTGGTCGCCGACACCGCACGGACCTCGGCGTCTGAACGGATGCTCGCGCAGGTTGCTGCAACCACAGCGGTGCGGCGCGCCGGCGTCGTCCCTGGGCCACCGCTCGACGAGTTGGCGATCCCGGATGGTGACGATCGGCGGCCCTGTGTGCCGGCTGCGGTCGATCGCTGGCATCACATCACGGTGTCGTGGCCTGTGCTCGAAGACGAATGGATGCTGACGCTCGTGACCGCAGGCTGGCGCATCGCGCCAGAACTGCTGCCCGCCATGCTCGTCCGGTACCGCTCGGACCCAGTGCGGCGCACCCGTGTCATGGTCGGCGCTGGCTCGACCGGTCGCTGGCTCGTCGGGCATCTCCCGGACCTCGCGGCCCGCCACCCGAATGCCACGGTTACACCCGAAGCGCTTGCCGAACTGCCAGAACTGCCGATCGCACCCGAACTCGCGCAGCTAGTGAATTGGCCGGGGGCCGAGAGCGGTGGCGTGCTTGCTCAGTCGCTCGAAGACGGCACGCTCGGCCATCCGCACCGCGCCATGCTGATCAATCTGGTTGCTCGAGTCCGCGCCGATGCACTCCTGGACATTGCCGAAATCTTGGATGCCGTCGACTCGATCTCAGCTGGTTACGGACTCGCTACTGTGCTTGGCGACCTGGCAACGACCCGGCATCGCATGCTCGACGAACTGTCGACCTCATCCGCAGGTTGATCCGGTGTTGAGCCGGTGTTCAGTCGGCGAGTTCGTCGTCGAGTTGATCGATCAGGGCCTGTGGCGCAATGATCCGGTAGCTTTCCTCGATCAGATCGTGCAGCCGCGCGCTCATGCTGTCGTCGAGCCCGGTGATAGGAATGTCGGTCCAGCCGGTGTCGTATTGCATGGCGGCAGCGCCATCGATTGCCGTGGCCTCATCGTGGGACTCTTCGAGCCTGACGCCGATGCTCGGACGGTCTTGGTTGCCGTAGATCGCGAAGATCTTCTTGCGAACTTTGGTGACGCGTTCGTCGTCCCAAGGGGTGTCGAACCAGGCCTCGGGCATCGAGAGAGCATAGTTTTCGAGTTCGTCTTGAAGTTTTTTCGCACCCCGAGCGCTGATGGCAGCCATTGCTTTATTGTCGCAGCAGATCTGCGTGATCGGTCATCTGCAGTACTCATTGTGACAACAGATCACTAACGTCGACATCGATGAGCGACTCCGAAATCCTGCGGCCTCACGCTGAGCAGCAGTTCACCCACGAACTGGCGGCATTGAGCGCAACCGATGATCGTCCTCGGCCAGCTGGTTGGAAGATGTCGCCGTGGGCCGTGGTCCGGTACCTGCTGGGTGGCGAGCTCGCCGACGGTACGGTGATTTCACCGAAGTATGTCGGCCAGCAGCGACTCATCGAGATCGCTGTGGCAACGCTCGCTACCGATCGGGCCCTGCTGCTGCTCGGTGTGCCCGGAACGGCAAAAACCTGGGTGAGCGAGCATCTCGCTGCGGCGATCAGCGGCGATTCAACGCTGTTGATCCAGGGAACCGCCGGGACCACCGAAGAAATGCTGCGCTACGGCTGGAACTACGCGCGCCTGCTTGCTGAGGGGCCATCAAGCGAGGCGCTTGTGCCGGGTCCGGTGTATCGAGGCATGCAGCGCGGTGCGCTCGTGCGCGTCGAAGAGCTCACTCGTATGCCGCCCGAAGTTCAGGACGCGCTGGTCACCGTCCTGTCAGAGAAGGTGCTCCCGGTACCGGAACTCGACAGCGAAATCGCAGCGATCCGAGGCTTCAACCTGATCGCCACGGCGAACAACCGCGACCGTGGCGTGAACGACATGTCAAGCGCCTTGCGCCGCCGTTTCAACACTGTCGTGCTCCCGCTTCCAGCCACGGCCGAAGAGGAGATCTCGATTGTCAGTCGACGTGTTGCCGAGCTCGGAGTCGCTTTGGCGCTTCCCGAGGTTCCTGCTGCCGAAGACGAGATCAGGCGCGTTGTTACCGTGTTCCGTGAGTTGCGTTCGGGGATGACTGCTGACCAGCGGACGAGCCTCAAGGTTCCGTCAGGCACGCTGTCGACCGCCGAGGCAATTTCGGTGGTCACTCACGGCCTCGCCCTGGCTGCGCACTTCGGTGACGGTGAACTGCGCGCCACCGACATTGCTGGTGGCATCGTCGGCGCCGTTGTCAGCGACCCGGTCAACGATGCCGTCGTGTGGCGTGAGTACCTCGAAGGCGTGGTGGCCGACCGTGCTGGCTGGGGTGACTTCTACGAGGCGTGTCGCGCACTCGACTCGTGAACGTTGGGCAAGTGAACGAACCCCCTGCGCCTGTCGTTCACTTACTGGGGATCCGCCACCATGGCCCAGGATCGGCACGGTCGGTGCTGGCTGCGCTCGCTGCGATCCAGCCGTCGATTGTCCTCGTCGAGGCTCCGGCCGATGTCCAGTCGACGCTGTCGTGGATTGGCCACCCTGAACTTCTTCCGCCGGTTGCGCTGCTCGGCTACGTCGTCGCTCAGCCGGCGCAGGCGATCTTTGCCCCGTTTGCATCGTTCAGCCCCGAGTGGCAGGGCATCGCATGGGCGAACGAGCGAGGCATTGAAGTTCGCGCCATCGACCTGCCACTCACCAACACCTTTGCCGGTGCGACTCGCGACGAGGCCCCGACGCTGGGCCAAGACGTCGGAAGG
>CALAHA010000236.1 GCA_937891565.1 uncultured Ilumatobacter sp.
CGCCGTGCTCTCACGGCTGCTGGTCGGCATGTTTCTGTTCTCGCTGATCAGCCTCCCATTCGTCGGCTTGTTCCCGTCGATTGCCCAACTCAACTTCGGATTCGATCCACTCGGCAACTCGTATCGAGCGCTCTACGCCACATGGGGCTTCGGTGCGTTCTTCGGTGCAATCTCGGTGGGCACGTGGCTGTCTGACATCCGTCGCCACACGTTGATCGTCCGCGGTTTCACTGCGTTCGCGATAGTCCTTGGCATCTTCAGCCAGCTCCGTGACGGCTTTTCGCCGTATCCGGTCGGCTTCGTCCTCGGCTTTGCGTATTTCATGACCGCCACAGCAATCACGACCGAACTGCAGCTGAACCTCAAAGACACCGAACGTGCTTCTGTGATGCCGCTGTGGTTCATGGCGTTTGGCGGCACCGTGCCGATCGGCAACCTCGTCTTCGGCGTCGTGATCGAATGGGTCGGCGCACGGGCGGTACTCGGTTTCGGCGCAGCGTTCGCGCTTTTCCTCGCCTACTGGGTCGACCTCCGCCAGTTCACCCGCGGCGCATTTCTTGCCGAACAAGATGGCGGCGAGAAATACACCCCGGTCAACGCCAGCCGCTTCTTCTAACCAGTCACACAGAGAGTTGCGTATGGGGTCAGGCCCCTTTCGCAACTCTTCCACCAACTCGTCAAGCAGGTGAGTCGCCACTATTCGAGCAGTTGCGCAACAATTCGCTCAAGGCCTGCTGAACGGCTTGCCTTGACCAGCACAACATCGCCTGCGCCGAGCTCGCCGATCAGACCGACCGGATCGTCTGTTGAGCGCACGCCGTACAGGTCGGTGCCAGTGGCGACCAACTGGATACCGAGCGTTTCTGCGATCCGTGAGACTTCCCGATGCCCTTCGACTTCATCTTCAAGTTCGCCCATCAGACCGAGGATCGCGATCCGTCGATCGGCACGCATCGCAGCCACTGCCTCGAGGGCCGCAGTCATCGACGTCGGGTTCGCGTTGTATGCGTCGTTGATCACCGTTGCACCGCTCGGAGCGGTCGTCACTTCCATCCGCATCGCAGACATCTGGGCGTTCGCCAACGCTGCGATCGCAGCGTCGAGTGACACGCCGACGGAACCGGCAACCGCAATCGCCGCTGCAGCGTTCATCGCCATGTGTTCGCCGCTCATCGCCAACCGCACGTCGCCGCTTCCCCACGGTGTGTCGACCCGGAAGCTTGGTCGGGCCAAGTCGTCCAGCACGAGATTGCTGATACAAATGTCGCCCCCACCGTTGGCCGCTGTGCCGTAGGTCAGTACCGATGCGCCCGTGTGCTTGGCAATGGCAGCAACACGGGCGTCGTCGGCGTTGAGGATTGCTGTACCCGACTTCGGGAGTGCTGCGACCAGCTCTTGCTTCGCCTTCGCCACGCCATCGATCCCGCCGACACGTTCGGTGTGTGAGTAGCCAACGGCCGTCACGACGCCGATGTCGGGCCGGGCGACTTCACACAGGGAGGTGATCTCGCCGAACCCGCGCATCCCCATTTCGAGAACGAGCACCTCGGTGTTGTCAGGCGCGTTGAGGATCGTGATCGGCAAGCCCTGTTCGTTGTTGAAGCTGCGCTCGTTCGCCGTTGTCTTGCGCTCTGCCGAGCACGCCGCGGCGATCAGATCTTTGGTCGATGTCTTGCCGACGCTGCCGGTGACGCCGATCACCGTCGTGTCGAGTTGCTGTCGAGCCCATCCTGCGAGGCGCATCAAAGCGTCTGCAGTATCGGCGACTTCGATCGACGTGCCGTCTTTGCGCCACGGGTCAGCTTCCGATGTCAGGTGCGCTACAGCGCCGGCCTCACGGGCGATTCCGATGAACTCGTGGCCGTTGCGTTCGGCAACGATCGGCACGAACAATTGCCCTGGGACCAACGACCGGGTATCGAACGATGCCCCATTGAATTCGACGTCGGGCCCGAGCAGACGTCCCGAGATACCTGCTGCTGCTGATGATGCCTGAATCCTCACGGTCCGGAACGGTACCGTCACGGCCATGCCCGGTGATGAAACAGAGCGGATCAACCTGATCGTGTTGTTTGGCGGCCAGAGCGCTGAACATGACGTGTCGTGCACGACAGCTGCCCATGTCCTGGCAGCTGCGGACCCCGCAAAGTACGACATCACGCCGATCGGAATTTCAACCGACGGGCAATGGGCACTTGCCGACGGTGCGCTTGCTGCACTCCGCCAAGGCCCAGGAGCGCTTCCCGCTCGGCTCGACCCATCAGGTTCGGATGTCTCGCCCACACCGATGCTTGCGAGCGCCTCGGCCGCTCACGGACAAACGGTCGTCATGCCGCTGCTCCACGGCCCAATGGGTGAAGACGGCACAGTGCAGGGCCTGCTCGAACTCGCTGGCCTTGCGTACGTCGGGTCTGGAGTCCTTGGCTCGGCAGTTGCCATGGACAAGGCAATGGCCAAGCAAGTCTGCACCGCTGCTGGCATTCCGCAGGCCCGCTATCGGGCCTTTGCTGAGCACGAGTTGACGGCCGTCCTCGCTCAAGACATCGCTGATGACCTCGGCCTCCCCACATTCGTGAAGCCTGCCAACATGGGTTCATCGATTGGGGTTTCCAAAGCGAGCACCGTCGAAGAACTCCGAAACGCCATCGACCTTGCGCTCAGCTACGACCAGATGATCGTCGTCGAAGAGGCCGTTGTTGGCAAAGAGATCGAAGTCGCCGTTCTCGGCAACACCGATCCGCAAGCCGCGACGCCCGGTGAGATCGTGCCAGGCGACGATTTTTACAGCTACGAAGACAAGTACGTCAGCGACCGCTCGTACGCGGTGATCCCTGCGCCGATCGGTGAGGCCGCACTGGCCGAGGCGAAAGAACTGGCGATCGCGACGTTCCGCGCGCTGCGGTGCGACGGGCTCGCACGCGTCGACTTCTTCTGGGAGGACCCGAGTACCGAGATCAACGACAGACCCGGTCGGGGGTTCCTACTCAACGAGGTGAACACGATGCCCGGCTTCACGCCCATCTCGATGTTCCCGAAAATGTGGATCGCCGACGAGGTCAGCTACCCCGAGATCATCGATCGGCTCGTTGACCTCGCCATCGAGCGACACGGGCGGCGCCGTCGCAACACCGCTCACTGACTCGCCCGGTCAGCAGCGCAGCCGGTCAGGAACGCACCAGGTCAGGCTTGGAGTGCCGCGCGCAGAAATGCGCGCAGCTCGTCACGGAGCGATCGCAACCCGGCCGCATCGGCGGTCCAGCCGACCGCACGCAGCACCTCGGGCTCGGTCGCGATACCCGTAATCGTTGCGTACCCGAGTGCCGCAATCAGCCGCGGGTCGCCCGCCCTCAGCCGCCCTGCTGCCATTTCGTCGCCGAGGTAGGCCACCGCACGGTCGATGAGCGGAGCAATGCGTTCGGCAAGTCGATCAGCCTGCCCTTGACTCAATCGGCTGACCTCACGGACCAATCCGAGCAGCCCAGGTCGGCGGACAGCAGGCCGGAACACGGCGCGGACAACGGCGTCGATCCGGTCGAGCGGATCGTCGGGCGCCGCTCTGACTGCAGCATCGATCACGATGACTAACTCAGCAGCCACCTTGTCGAGGACTCCGTCGACCAGGGCTTCCTTCGAATCGAACCAGTACAGCACCGTCTGTTTGCGTACGCCGACGTGGCGGGCGATCTCGTCGAGGGACACGGCAACAACACCACGCACGCCGAACAGATCGAGCGCCGCATCGAGGATTCGCTCACGCGTTGTTCGATCGGTCACTGCATACCTCCATTGCGCCATCATGACATCTCTCTCTACCAATTGGTAGACGATTCGTGATAGAACGTCAGGCGTGATCGCCGAATCCCTTGCGGGCAAACGTGTTGCCATCACCGGTTCGACCGGTTTTGTTGGCACGGCATTAGTCGAGCGCATGCTGCGCTCTGTCCCCGACTGCGAACTCGTTCTGCTCGTTCGCGACGGCAAACGCACGCCTGCGGCCAAGCGGACGCAGCAGGAGATCTTGAAAAACAATGCGTTCGACCGGCTCCGCGAGACATTCGGGGCGCCTGAGTCGAGTGAGACCTTCGCCGAGATGACCGCCCGACGCATCACCACGATCGCCGGTGACGTCAGCCGTGACGGCCTCGACCTGAACGATGCAGATCGGGCGACATTCGCCAGCTGCGACACGATCATTCATTCGGCCGCCGCCGTCTCGTTCGATTCGCCACTCAACTCGGCCGTCGAGATCAACCTGCTCGGCCCTGTACGCATCGCCGAGCTCTGCAACGAGATCGGCATCACCCCCCACATCGTCGCGGTCTCCACCTGCTACGTCGCCGGCAACCGCCGCGGCCGAGCCCCCGAAGAACTCGTGAGCGAGGGCCCATGGGACATCGGCCTCGACTGGCGCAGCGAAGTCGCATCGGCCCGACGTTTGAAGGGCGACACCGAAGCAACCAGCCGAACCCGTGAGAACCTCGAACGGTTCCGCAAGGACGCACGCACCGAACTCGGCGCCGCCGGCGCACCAGCACTCGCCGCAAAAACCGAGCAGCTGCGCGAGCGCTGGGTTCGTGCCGAACTGGTCGACGCCGGCCGGTCGCGTGCCGCCAGCCTCGGCTGGCCCG
>CALAHA010000237.1 GCA_937891565.1 uncultured Ilumatobacter sp.
CGCGTCGCATGTCGTGGTATTGCAGGTCGATCGCCTTGAGGCGCGTTGCACCGGGCGCAAGGCCGTGCCGATCGGCATATCCCTCGACCAGACGCTTTTTCGCAATCCAGTCAACCCAGTGCCCCATTGAATCGGGATCGGTTTCTAGCCCTTGGAGAACGGTTTCCCACTTCACCATGACGTCGGCGCCGACGGCCTCGCCGACCGACTCGAGGCCGTGGGTCTGCGAATACTTTTGAGCACGCTCAAACAGGCCCCACTGGATCTCGAGCGCCGTTGCCCTGCTGCCATCACGCAGCATGATCGTCTGCCGCAACGACGGGTCGTGGCTGACCTGACGAATTGCAGCGACCGGGTTGCCGAGGAGCCAATCATTCCCGAGTTCGTCATCTTCGATCATCGACAAGATGATCGAAGAGGTACCGACCTTCAGGTAGGTAGCGACCTCGCTCATGTTCGCATCGCCAACGATCACGTGGAGCCGGCGGTACTTTTGCGCGTCGGCATGCGGTTCATCACGAGTGTTGATGATTGGCCGTTTCAGCGTCGTTTCAAGGCCGATCTCTTCTTCAAAGAAGTCAGCCCGTTGGCTGATCTGGTAGCCGATGTCGTCATTTGGACGGCCAGGAAGTTCGCAGCCGACCTTGCCGGCACCGCAGAAAATCTGGCGTGTCACGAAGTGCGGCGTGATCTGGCTCGCCATCCGGCCGAACGGCAAATCACGACTCAACAGGAAGTTCTCGTGGCAGCCGTAGCTATTGCCCTTGCCGTCGGAATTGTTCTTGTGAATGATCATTTCGGCGCCATCGGCGTTCTGTGGGTCACTCGCAAGCACGGCGTTCGCGTGTGTCATCGATGCACGAATGATCTCGTCAGCGGCGCGATCCCACACGACGGCTTCACGAGCAGTAGTGACCTCGGGCGATGATATCTCGGGGTGCGCATGGTCGACGTAGTAGCGCGCGCCGTTGGTGAGCACAGCGTTGACGAACGTGGTCTCGACTTCGGGGGCGACTGACTCCTCCATCGAGTCACCGCGGGCGTCATTGGATGGTTGTTCGTCTTTGAAGTCCCATCCGATCCGCCCGCGCTTGCGAGAGATCGAAGAAATGTACGCGTTGATCAGCAACGACGACGCTGACACAGGGTTGCTATCGCCGCCACGAACAATGATTCCGTATTCAGTCTCGATGCCGAGCACCTTCGGGAGGGCCATATTCCCAAGCTACCCGAGGGTGGTGAATTGCTCCGGTCTGATCGACCAGAACAAGGTCACAACACGTCGAAGGTCAGGCCAGCGTGTTCGACAAGCGCATCGATGTACGGCGCTCCAAGCGCCGTCGCCGGGGTCCAGAATCCGCCCGCAACACCGGAGTCAAGGAGCGCCAAAGCAGCCTCCCCGAGCATCTTGGACGTAGAGCCATATCCAGGATCACGGTCGCCGGTCACCTTCGTCATGATCGTGTCGCCAGATGCTGTGGTGCCATGGAACCTGATGTCGAAGAAACCGGCTCGCTGAGCCTCCGGTGACGGTCCTTCGCCAGGCTCCGGGAGGAACTTGCCCAGTACTTTGCGCATCGGTCCGACAGACGCTGCGCCCATGAATCCACCCATGCCACCGCTGAAGCCGAGTGCTTTGACCCGGCCAGTCATGCCGTCACCCATCATCATTGCTTCGCCGTACGTGAAATCGTCTCCCCATGCATGGCCGAGCAGAGAGTGCGTTCGAAAGACGACTCGTGTATTTGTGCCGGCCATAACGAAGGGCGCCAACCAAGAGCCGAGGCCGTTGTCTCGGACAGGCATGGTGACGTTCGGCTGGTCCTTGCCCTCGCGATCGCCCTTCGCCCCAAGTACGTAAGGATTGCCGAGGACCTTGCGCAGGCTCGGGTCTGCCGACACCTCTTCCATCATGTTCATCATTGAGGCAACGGTGCCGCCACTTGCGCCGCCCTTCATCGCCTTGACGCCCATGCTGATGGTCGTGCACGGCGCACCGAACTGTTCGATCGCAGCCTGCTGCGTGTAGCAGACTCCGAGGTCGCTTGGCACCGAGTCAAATCCGCAGGCATGGACGATCCGGGCACCCGTCTCAATGGCACGCTCGTGATAGCGATCGATCATGCGCTGCATCCATTGCGGCTCACCCGTGAGGTCGCAGTAGTCAATGCCTGCTTCGGCGACGGCAGCGACCAGCTTTGATCCGTAAAGGGCATAGGGCCCAACGGTCGAAATGACGAGCTTCGTCGACGCGCAGAGCGCGGCAATCGCGTCGGCATCATCAGCGTCGGCAACGATCCGGGGCACGTCGGCGCCGGTCGATTCTGCGACAGCCTCAAGCTTCTGCGCATTCCGGCCAGCGATGGCCCACTTCACAGTCTCCCCGTCAGAACCGTGCCGATCGACGAGGTACTTGCAGAGGATCTGGCCAACGAAGCTCGTTGCTCCAAAAACCACAATGTCGTGCTTGGGTTGCGCTGCCATGCAACGACAGTACCCACATCGAGCGACACCGACCTCTTGTTCTCATGAACCGCCGATGACGAGTCGCCCGTATTTCTGATCCGCCCTAGAGGTATTGGCCGGTTTGCGCTCGCTCGATGGCTCGACCGCCGGTCGGGTCGTCAGGTGTGTCTTTGGCGACGAGGGTGCGGATGAAGACAATCCGCTCGCCCTTCTTGCCGGAAATCTTCGCCCAGTCGTCGGGGTTCGTTGTGTTCGGCAGGTCTTGGTGTTCTTTGTACTCCTGCTTGATGGAGTCGAGCAGATCCTGCGTACGAACACCCTTCTCGCCGCCGTTGATCACTCGCTTGATAGCGAGCTTCTTCGCCCGACGCACGATGTTTTCGATCATGGCTCCCGAGCTGAAGTCCTTGTAGTACATAATTTCCTTGTCACCGTTTTGGTAGGTGACCTCAAGAAATTTGTTGGCCTCGTCTTCCTTGTACATCTCGCTGACTGTGGCATCGAGCATCGAGTCGATCGTTTCAGACTGGTCGAGCGGAATCTCGTCCGTGAGGTACTGAGCAAAAATCGCTCGGGCACCAATTTCGTTCGGGCGCTCAATCTTGATCTTCACGTCAAGGCGTCCCGGGCGCAGGATGGCCGGATCAATCAAGTCTTCACGGTTCGTGGCGCCGATCACTATCACATTCTTCAAACCTTCGACACCGTCGATCTCGGCCAGGAGTTGGGGCACGATTGTTGACTCCATGTCCGAGCTGATGCCGGTACCACGGGTGCGGAACATCGAGTCCATCTCGTCAAAAAACACAATGACCGGCCAGCCCTCGTCGCTCTTTTCACGAGCACGCTGGAAAACCAGCCGGATTTGGCGTTCGGTCTCACCAACGTATTTGTTTAAAAGCTCCGGACCCTTAATGTTGATGAAGTACGAGCGGCCCTTGCCCTCGCCCACCTTCTCGGCAACCTTCTTCGCAAGACTGTTGGCGACTGCCTTTGCGATCAACGTCTTGCCACAACCGGGAGGGCCATAGAGCAGGATCCCCTTCGGTGCAGGCAGCTGATGCTCGGCGAAGAGGTCGTGGTGGAGGAACGGCAACTCGACAGCGTCAGCGATCTGTTCGATCTGCTCGTCGAGCCCGCCGATATCACTGTAAGAGATGTCAGGAACTTCTTCGAGGAGAAGGTCTTCGACCTCAGGCCGCGGCAGTTTTTCGAGGAGCAAGTTCGAGCGGGCGTCGAGACGCAGATGGTCGCCGCTGCGGATAAGCGTGCCGCGCAGGTTGTCAGCCAGCTCACACACCCGCTCTTCATCGGCGCGCCCCACAACGAGTGCCCTGATTCCGTCTTCCATGACGTTTTTGACCGTCACGACCTCGCCAGTGATCTCCGACTCACGCGACATGACGACATTGAAGCTCTCGTTCAACACCACCTCGGCGCCCCGGTTGAGCAGCTCGTGATCAATGTCGGGGTGGAGCGACACGCGCATCTTGCGCCCGCTCGTGAGCACGTCGACGGTCTGATCGTCATTTTTGCCGACAACCACGCCATACGCCGATGGCGGCTGGCTCAACTTGTCGACTTCGTCACGCAGCGACGTGATCTGCTCACGCGCCTCACGGAGTGTGTAGGAAAGCTTCTCGTTCTGACCCACAGCTTGCGCGAGCTGGCCCTTCGTTTCCAGCAACCGCTCTTCGAGTAAACGCGTTCGCCGAGGTGCGTCTGACAGCCGGCCGCGAAGATGCTCTATTTCCTCGCGCAGGCTCGCCGCCTGAGCGTCGAGGTCAGCGGTCGATTCGTCCGGGGTCACCATGACCCGAATGTACACCGAGTGGCTCTCCCCACGCCCGACGGACCCCCACCTTGATGTGCACCGTCTGGTGCACTTTTACTTGACTCAGTCCGTGTAAAGTCGACCGGTACAACGGGTGAGCCCGCAAATGTCTCGCCACCGCCCTCTGAGCGCCTGCTCGGAACCCAATACGAAAAGGGAGCCAACTGACATGAAGGTCTGGATCGATCAGGATCTCTGCACCGGCGACGGTCTTTGCGAGGAAATCGCACCCGACGTCTTCACGTTGCTGGACGACGGCCTCGCGTATGTCGTTGAGGGCGACAAGATCTTCGCCAAAGCGAAGGGCAACCCTGAAGGCGCTGAAGGCCTCGCCGAATTCCCCGACAAGATGCTCGATGCTGTTGTCGAATCCGCCGAGGAGTGTCCCGGCGAATGTATTTACATCGAGCCGTAGCGCGCACCACAACTCGCGCACCACAAAACTGGGCTGGCTTTGTTATTGCGTGTGGCTGTTCGATCGGTTGACACGTGTACAGTCGCCCGCCGATTGAACGTTGTCACACTTTCGTCTGGCAGCGGGCGTGGCAATCAGGTGATGGGCTTCGGGCCACGTTCGCTCTTACCCAGGAATCGAGCAATGGTCAGGAACGCTGTGTGGGCGACCATGCGATGGTCGGGCCGCACAGCCTGACCTTCAATGTGCCAGCCACGGTGCAGTACCTCCAGCGTGCGAGCGTCGATCCACTTGCCCTTCAGGGCCTCGCGGACCTTGGCCGCCTGGGTGATCGACGGCGTGTATGCAACGAGGATGCCCCCGGCGCGCAGCGCCGACTCGGCGTGCGGCACAACGTTCCATGGCTCGGGGATGTCGAGCACCACGCGGTCAAACGGACCGTGCGCTGGGTCGATTGGCTCGTAGGCGTCTCGAATGTGGATGTCATAACGCGACATCGCTTCGGTGCCGAGGAAACTCTCAACGTTCTTTTTGGCGCGGTTCGCGAAATCTTCGCGGAGCTCGTAGCCGACGATCTCGGCGCCGTAGCGAAGCATTGTCATCGACAACGCCCCTGAGCCGATGCCGGTCTCGAAGACCTTCACGCCCGGGCCAATATCGGCCAACATGCAAATGGGTCCGAGATCCTTCGGGTAGATGACCTGCGCACCGCGAGGCATCTCGACAACAAAATCCTCGAGCGTCGGGCGGATGACGATGTACTCCGACCCCTTCGTCGAGTTGACAAAGACGCCTTCCGGATTGCCGATGATCTGGCTGTGCGAAACGAAGCCGTTGTGGCTATGGAACTCTCCGTCGTCGGCGAGGTCGATCATGTAGCGGCGCTTCTTGCTGTCGAGCAGCAACGCTTTTTCGCCGACGGCGAAGAGTCCAGTCATCAATCAGATCCAGTGCTTGTCAGTGTCGTCGACGA
>CALAHA010000238.1 GCA_937891565.1 uncultured Ilumatobacter sp.
CCCGTCATCGAGTGACGCAACCGCCGTCGACCTCCACATGCCGCTGCTGTTCCCTGGCGACGTGCAAGAAGCGCTCGACCTCAGCCGCCATGCCGTTGCGCTCTCGCGAGCGTGTGGACTGTGGACGGCCTTCAAGTTGGTCACCGCAGTAGCCGACGGCACGGGCACCATCGACGTTGACCTCGATCGAGTGCAACCCAAATCCCCGGTGATCGAAGTGGATGGCCGTCCGTTCGTCCCGCATCCGAACGGTCGCCTACTGACTCCGTACACCCTCGATATGGAGATCGAGTTCCAGCAACTGCGCACCCCAATGGCACGCCAGTACGGCGTCGACAATCATCTCAATCGAGTGAGCGTCCGAAGCGGCGACGATTGGCTCGGGATCGCCGCCTGTGGGCACACCTTCCATGAAATGCGCGAAGCGCTGTCTGTTCTCGGGTTCCGCAGCGACGACGATCTTCGTGCTGCCGGCATCCGGCTCTTTCAGCTCCTGATGCCGGTCCCGCTCGACCCCGGCCAGGTTCGTGACTTCGCCGACGGCCTCGACGAGGTGATCGTCATCGAAGAGAAGAACCCCACCCTCGAGGGATTGATCAAGAGCGCACTCTATGACGGCGCGCACATCACCGGAAAGGTCGGGCCACGCATCGTCGGCCGCCACGACGAACACGGCAACGTCCTCGTCAACGGCTTCGGCACGCTCGACGTCGACAAGCTGCTGGCTCCGCTCCACAAACGGCTGAGTGCTCGAATCGGTCATCGCATGCGGCCGCTCGAAGAGATCGTGCCGCCCCAGCGCGAGCTGATCCCACTGTCGGTCAACCGCACCCCGTTCTACTGCTCCGGCTGCCCGCACAACGCGAGCACTCGCGCCGAGCCGGGAACCCTCGTCGGCGGCGGCATCGGGTGTCACTCGATGGTCGCCTTCATGGAGCCAGAACGTGTCGGCGACATTGTCGGCCTGACCCAAATGGGCGGCGAAGGCGCTCAGTGGATCGGCATCTCACCCTTTATCGAACGCGATCACCTGATTCAGAACATCGGTGACGGCACCTTCTTCCACTCCGGCTCCCTGGCCGTGCGCGCAGCCGTGGCAGCCAACGTCGACATCACCTACAAGCTGCTGTACAACGGCACGGTGGCGATGACGGGCGGACAAGACCCGCAGGGGCAAATGTCGGTGCCTGACGTCGCCCACCTCCTGCGGATCGAAGGCGTCAAGCGGATCATCGTGACGAGCGACGATCCCAGTCGTCATGCCCGTGCGGACTTCCCCGCAGGTGTCGACCTCTGGGATCGCAGCCGCCTCATCGAGGCCCAGCAGGAACTGGCCAAGGTTAAAGGCGTCACCGTCATCATCCACGATCAGGCATGTGCTGCTGAACAGCGCCGCGGCCGTTCGCGTGGCACCGTCGCAACACCGAATTTCCGAGTTGTTATCAACGAGCGCGTCTGCGAGGGCTGCGGCGACTGTGGCGACGTCAGCAACTGCCTGTCAGTGCAACCCGTCGACACCCCGTTTGGACGCAAGACACGCATCCACCAGGGCAGCTGCAACTTCGACTTCTCATGCATGAAGGGCGACTGTCCGTCATTCGCTACGGTTGAACTGGTCGAGTCCACCGACGAACCACGGCCGCTTCCGTCGCCGCCGACCGACATTGCCGACCCAGCTGCTCCGATCGTCAACGCCGATGCGTTCACGGTCCGCCTGACCGGCATCGGTGGCACAGGCGTCATCACCGTCAGCCAAATTGTTGGAACGGCAGCGATGCTCGCCGACCGCACCGTGCGCGGCCTCGACCAAACCGGCCTCTCACAAAAGGCCGGCCCGGTCGTGAGCGACGTCATCATCACAACCGATGCCGCACCGGCTTCGAATCACGGCAACGCGTCAGGCATCGACACGATCCTCGGGTTCGACTTCCTGGTTGCAGCGCAGCCAGCGAACCTCAATGGCGCTCGAGTCGACCGCACCGTCATGATCGCTTCGACCGATGCCGTCCCGACCGGTTCCATGGTCACCCAACCTGGCCTCCGCCTCCCAAGCGGCAACGACCTGGCCGAACGGGTCGGGTCGGTCACTCGAGCCGATGACAACCGGTTTCTCGACGCAGCGGCGCTCGCTGAAGGCCTGCTCGGATCGACGACGACTGCCAACCTCCTTGTGCTCGGCGCCGCTGTTCAGTGCGGTGCGCTGCCGCTCCCAGTCGAAGCAGTCGAGCGCGCCATCGAACTCAACGGCGTCGCAGTTGCCACGAACCTCGATGCGTTCCGTTGGGGCCGTGCGTGGATCGACAACCGACAGCAGGTCGAGCGGGCGGCGAATCTTCCGGTGCACGTTGCGCCGGAAACCACTCCACAGCTGTTCGAACGACTGGCTGGCGACCTGGTTGACTATCAGTCCGAGAAATACGCCGCTCGATTCCGCTCGGTCATCGCCACAGCGCAACTCGCCGAGCAACAACTCGATCAGGACGACCAGTTCACCCGCGCCGTGGTGATCCACCTCCACAAGCTGATGGCATACAAAGACGAGTATGAGGTTGCACGCCTACTTCTCGACGACGAAGCAACCAGTGGGTACCAGGCGGTCGGAGGCACCGGCACCAAGGTCACCTATCACCTGCACCCGCCGATGCTGAGGTCGCTCGGCCTCGGCCGAAAGCTCGAACTGCGGCGCAGCGCTCCGCCAGCACTCGCCGCGCTGCGTGCCAGCAAGCGCGTTCGTGGGACGCTTGCCGACCCTTTCCGATGGGCGACCGTGCGCAAACTCGAACGGGCCATGATCCCCGAGTACATCGAGGCCGTTGAACGACTCTGCCAGCGCTTGTCGGCTGAGACCATTGACGAAGCCATCTCGATTGCCTCCCTGCCTGACCAAGTACGTGGCTACGAAAGCCTCAAGGTCACGCGAGCTACGGCCTACCGGGGCGAATTGGCTGACCGGATGCGCGCCTGGAGCGCAGCTCGCTGACAACTTCTCCCCCGTGAAAGTCCGAATCTGAGCATGACGCTTGGACTACAGACTCCGAATCTCAGCATCCCCTCTACGCTGCGAATATGGCAGCACCGACGCGACGGCGACGTCTGAGCGAGATTGTTGCGCGTCTACGGCGAGAACTCCACGACGATGGCCTCTTCGATACTGCAGCCGGGGTTGCCTTCTGGTTGCTGCTCAGCATCCCCGCCGCGCTGCTCGCCACTTTGTCATCGGTGTCGCTGCTCGGCGAGAACTTGACCCGCGATCTCCAAGCATCGGTCAACGAGTTCATCGACCGCACGTTCACCACCGAGTCGTCGACCATCCGCGACGCAGTCGACAGCCTTTTCGATCAAAGTCGGCCGGGAGTCTTGAGTGTGTCGGTCGTCGTGGCGGTCTTCACCCTGTCACGCGGCTTTGCCGGGCTGATCAGAGCACTCGACGTCGCCTACGACATCGACGAGGGTCGACGCTTTTTCCGGCTCCGCGTCACAGCCATTGCAATGGCGCTCGGCACGATGATGACCATCGCGATCTCGACCGCCCTGTGGGTGTGGCTCCGATCTGTCGGGGCCCCCGGCCCGCTCCGCGTTCTGCTCGCCCTGACCATCCTCATCGTCTGGGCTGCCACGCTCTTCCACGTCGGTCCGCACCACCGGACACCTTGGCGTTTCGATTTACCCGGCGCGGTGTTCACCGCCATCGGCTGGCTTGTCGTCTCGGTCGGATTCGGGTATTACGTCCGCATCGCCGCCTCGGGCAACGAGATCGTCGGCGCCACCGGTACCGCATTGCTCGCCCTCACCTGGCTCTGGCTGGCGTGCCTTGTCTTGCTGATCGGCGCCGAGTTGAACGAGATCCTGGCAACCCGCGCTGGTGTCATCTCGGCGCCGCGCGAGATGGGCGTCGACGTCCGTGGTCGAATCGCAGCCCGCCGTCGTCGCTGAATCAGCAATCCGTGCGGGCCCCGCCCCGATGAGCCATATCCTGTGACCGCCATGACTCTGTTGTCCATCGTTCTGCTCGTCGGCGGCGTGATAGCGCTGGTGCTCGGTGCCGAAGCCCTCGTCCGCGGCGCGACACGAATCGCTGCTCGCACCGGCTTGTCGACAGTTGTTATCGGCCTGACGGTTGTTGCATTCGGCACCTCCGCCCCCGAACTCGCTGTAAGCGTCGGTGACGTGGTCCGCGGCGACGAGGCAGGCGGCATCGCCCTCGGCAACGTAGTTGGCTCCAACATCGCCAACATTCTCCTTGCGCTCGGCATTTCGGCAGCCATCGGCGGCTCGCTGGTCGTGGCCCGACGGATCATCCGAATCGATGTTCCGATCATGATCGGTGCGTCTGTGCTGGTCTTGCTCATGTCGCTCAACGGAGAGATCAACCGACTCGAGGGGTTCGTTCTCGTCGCGTTGCTGGTGGTCTATGTCACCTGGACCGTGGTGTCAGCCCGACAGGGCAACAACGACGTTCCGCTCGACCTCAACAACGATCTGTCCGACGAAGCGCTCGCTGAAGCCCCTGTGTGGAAAGACCTGGGCTTCGTTGCCGCAGGCCTCGCACTGCTCATCGGCGGGTCGCAGGCGTTGGTGTCGGCCGCGACCGACATCGCCACAGAACTCGGCGTCAGCGACCTGGTGATCGGCTTGACCGTTGTCGCCATCGGCACCTCGCTTCCCGAGGTCGCCACGTCTGTCCTCGCTGCGCTTCGCGGCGAGCGCGATCTGGCGGTCGGCAACGCAATCGGCTCCAACTTGTTCAACCTGCTCGCGGTGCTCGGCGTCACGGCTTCGGTCTCGCCAAGCGTTATCCCGGTTGCGCAGAGTGCCATCCAAGTCGACATACCTGTCATGATCGCCGTCGCCGTTGCCTGCCTGCCGATCTTCGCGAACGGTCACCTGCTTGCCCGTTGGGAGGGCGCACTCTTCTTCCTGTTCTACATCGGCTACATCGCCTGGCTGATCCTCGATGCAGCGGACCACAGCGTGCGTAGCGACTACGGCAACGTGATGCTCTACTTCGTCATCCCGATCACCGCACTCACCCTGACGGTGATTGGCGTGCGCTCACGGCGCAAGGAGCTCAGCGTTCGCTGATGACGATTGCGGCGCCGACAATGCCGCTGTTGTTCGCCATTTGTGCCGGGACGATTTCGGTCGCGATGTCGATCTCAGGAAGCCACTTGTGCGGCTTTTTGCTGGCGCCGCCACCGACAATGAAGAGGTCAGGCGAGAACAACGCCTCGACATGCAACAGATAGCGCTCGACCCGCTTGGCCCATTCAGACCAGCTGAGATCCTCGCGATCGCGGGCCTTCGCAGCGGCACGACTTTCGGCGTCGACACCATCAAGCTCCAGATGACCGAGCTCGGTGTTTGGAACCAAGACTCCGTCGATGAACAGGCCGGATCCAATTCCGGTACCAAAGGTCAGCATCATCACGACACCCTGACGACCAGCGCCCGCACCGAAACGCATCTCGGCGATGCCCGCAGCATCAGCGTCGTTGAGCATGTGCACGTCGAGGCCGCTCGATGCGGAGAACAACGCATCGGCGTCGACATCGATCCAGCTTTTGTCGATGTTCGCCGCAGAGCCCACGACACCGTGGCGCACAACGGCGGGGAAGGCGACACCAATTGGTCCAGCCCACTGATGGTGTGCAACAAGTTCGTTGAGCACCTCTGCCATCGCCTCAGGGGTTGCCGGGTGCGGGGTGTCGATACGGAATCGATCCGACACCAGCTCTCCGGTCGAGATGTCGACGGTCGCCGCCTTCATTCCGCTTCCACCGATGTCGATGCCAAACCCGAGTTGCTGCTCCGTCACGCCAGAGCACGGTATCGCTGATTACCTAGCGGCTGGTCACCCGGCGGCTGGGCGACGGGCTTGCGACCAGGTCAGGCCCTGCTCAGTGTTGATCTCACGCGGCAACCCAAGGACGTGCTCGGCGACAATGTTTCGTTGAACTGCGAACGTGCCGCCACCCAGGGTGAGTGCTGGGTGGAACAGGTAGCCGAAGTGCCAGATCGGGTCAACATTGTCGAAGCCATTGAGCCCACCCAGGTTGTTCTCGGTCGGCCCCGATTGCATCGATGACGGGACCTCACCTGCCGGACCTGAGCCGGCAAGCATGCCGTTCGTTCCGCTGAGCGCCTTGGCCAGCGCCATGACCTTCTGGCCGTGTTCGTCAGCCATAATCTTCAAGATCGACGCTTCAGGGCCCGGAGTTTTACCGTTCAATGTTGCCGAGAGGCTACGCAGCCGGTTGAGGCGGAGAAGTTCGGCGTCGATGTGCAGCTTTGCCGCCTCGTCGCGTAGCGCCGGGTCGCTCAGGCCACCCGAATCGCGCACCTGGTCGAGCAGTTGTTCAGCAGACGGGCCGACCCCCCAGAGCGAACCGGACGACGACAGCGACACGCGCTCGTTGGACAACGTCACCTTGGCCAACCGCCATCCGTCACCTTCTTCGCCAACACGCAGCGAGACCGGAAGCCGCATGTCGTCGAAGAACACCTGGTTGAACGAGTGCGCCGTGGTCATGTCGACGATGGGACTCATAGTGAGGCCAGGCGTGTCCATTGGACAGATGAAGTATGAGATGCCCTTGTGTTTCGGCTGGTCGGGGTCGGTGCGTGCAATGAGAATGCCGAACTTGCTGTGGTGTGCGCCAGACGACCAGATCTTGGACCCGTTGACGATGTACTCGTCGCCATCGCGTACGGCGGTCGTGGCGAGGTTCGCCAGGTCGCTCCCGGCCTCGGTCTCAGAAAACAGCTGGCTCCAGAACTCTTCACCGCTGAAGATTTTCGGCAAGTAGCGGTCCTGCTGTTCCTGGCTACCGGCGAGCAAGATGGTCGGCGCCGCCCAGCCGATGCCGATTGCGTTGCCCGGTCGCCGGATACCGGCCGCGTCGAGTTCTTGATCGATAACGATCTGGTCGATCGGACTCGCCTCGAGGCCATACGGCTTGGGCCAGTGGGGCACGACGTACCCGGCCTCGGCAAGCTCTTTCCCCGTCGGATTCGGGTTGTTGGCAATCCACGCTCGAACGGCGACGCGCGCAGGGTGGTCGTCAGCGGGAAGATCGAAATCCATTGCTTCAGTCTGGCCGGTACGGCTTGCCGATCCGAAGGCGAAGGCGAAGGCGACGCCCGGTGACCACCTGTAACGCCCAGAATGCGTCACGCGGACCGACGACTCCGGCAACCCACTGACGACAGACGATGCTTGGTCTACATTTTCTGGATGGATGAATTCGACCGCATCGAACCAAGCCACACCTCGATCGACCCCGAACCGCCAGTCTTCGAGGCCGCGCGTCTCCAAGCCGACACTCCAATGGGGCAGGTCGAGATGTACGGCAGCTTCGCCCGCAGCATTGGAGCGAAGCGAATGAGGGTCGTCCTCGGCATCACCGCCATGATCGTGCTTGCGATCGCAGTCCTCGCAGTGCTGTAGAGAGATCCCGCAGGGAAAGCGGCCAGCACGAACGTCGCACTTTGGCGTCACATCGAGGTCCGTCACATCGAGGTCAGACCTCGGTGTGACACGGCATCGCGGTTAACGGATGACCTTGACCGATTTACGCCAGGAACTGAAGCTGCTGATCGAGCCATTGCTCGGCCTGGCGAGCCAGGGCCAAGGGTGCGTCTCAGCAGGCACCACGGCTTCGGCCCGCCGCCGGAAGCCCGGAACCGGGGCAAAAGTCACCGCAACTGCTCGGTCGGCCAGCACTTCGATCGGGTCACCGAGGTGCAGTTCAAGCTGATGTGTCTCGCCCAGTTCGGCAAGCGTCTCAGTGAGATAGACCAGCCGCTTCGAGCTGAGCTGCAATCTGGCGAGTAAGGCTTCGTCGAAGACGAACACGACGGGCAATTCGGCGTGTGCCCGCAACGCCGGATCTGCGAGACCGAGTGATTCAGCAGTCAGCCACACCGTGTCGGCTGGGCGCGTTTCGACGACATGTTTTGGCCCACTGGTCCGGATGCCGTGCGGGTCACGGTTCAACTCGACAGGCTGCGCAACCGGGCTCAGCGGGGGGTTCGCCGGCCAATCCTTGATTGGACACCATTGCTCGACCTCGCACATGTTGCAGAGCACCTTCGCCCGCTTCTCGACTTGGTAGCGGCTGAACCCGTAATGCTGCGACGACCCGGCGCCAGTTGTCCACTGCCACCCGAGACGATTGGCTGCGCGGGAGCCATCCAGCAAATGTTTAAAGAAGTAGTCCTCGCCGTCTTGCCACGCCATCCCATTGCGCACGGACCAGTGGCTCGACAACCACATCCGCGTCTGATTGACGAGCCAACCGTCGGTAACCAGCTCACCAATGGTGTTATTCATACACGCCATTCGCCGATCCCACCCGGTGGCGACATCAGACGCCGTCGTCGGGGGCAACGCGTTACGTACACCGCGCCGCGTCTTGGCGCCGAGGCGTGAATACCAGTGTCGCGCGAACTCCTGCCAGAGCAGTTCGTCACGGAACTTCTGCACGTCACGTTCGGGTCCACCGGCAACGTGCTGCCATACCTGCGGGAGCGTGAG
>CALAHA010000239.1 GCA_937891565.1 uncultured Ilumatobacter sp.
GGGACCGGGTTGACGAAGCGCACCTTGTTCATGCCGTAGTTGACACCCATCAGAACGCCCTCCAACTTGGGGAGGTCAGTCGGGATGCTTGTTGACAGGTGGACGAGCAGGCTGAGCGTGAGGAAGCCGTGGGCGATCGTGCCACCGAACGGGGTCTGCGCGGCGCGTTCCGGGTCGAGGTGGATGAACTGATGGTCGAGCGTTGCATCAGCAAATGCCTGGATGCGGTCTTGGTCGACCGTGAACCAGTCGCCGGCAACGGGCTCGTTCCCGATCAAGGCGTTGATGGCGTCGTATGCGGCTTGGGCGTTCTCGCTCATGATGATGTCCGTTCAGGGTTGTTAATCGGCGGTGTTCGGAGCTGATGTTAGAACGTTGCCTCCGCTCACACCGTTCTCGGAACGGTCGCGCGTCTCGAGGCTCCGCCGACCAGACTGGTTCGATGACACGAGACGAGCAGTACGGCTTTCGGACACGAGCGGTCCACGCCGGCGGGCGGCCTGACCCGGCCACTGGAGCTCGCGCTGTGCCGATCTACCAGACCTCGTCCTTCGTGTTCGGCGACACCGACGAGGCAGCGAACCTCTTCGCGCTCCAAACCTTCGGCAACATCTACTCGCGGATTTCCAACCCGACTGTGGCCGCGTTCGAAGAACGCATGGCCTCACTTGAAGGTGGCATCGGAGCGATCGGCACGTCAAGCGGCCAGGCCGCCGAGTTCCTCACGCTCGCATCCCTGTGCGGCGCAGGTGATCACATCGTGTCGAGTGCGCAGCTCTATGGCGGTACTCGCACGCTGATGGAAGTCACGCTTGGTCGCTTCGGTGTCGAGACCACCTTCGTGGCCGAACCCGAACCGGCCGCTGTCGCTGCAGCAATCACCGACAAGACGAAGTGCGTCTACGTCGAAGTGATCGCTAACCCGAGCGGAATGATCCCCGACTTCGAAGGCCTGGCCAAAGTCGCGCACAATGCCGGGGTGCCGCTCATCGTCGACTCGACCATGGCAACGCCGTATCTATGCCGCCCGATCGAACACGGCGCCGACATCGTCATCCACTCAGTCACCAAATTCATCGGCGGTCACGGCACGTCGATTGGTGGAGCGATCGTCGAGGCGGGAACGTTCCCATGGGACAACGGCAGATTTCCGTTGATGACCGAGACGATGCCGAGCTATGGCGGCATCAGTTGGTGGGGCAATTTCGGCGAATACGGATTTCTGACTCGTGTGCGGTCGGAGCAACTGCGTGATATTGGCGCCACGATGACGCCGTTCAACGCCTTCCTGTTCCTGATGGGCATGGAGACGCTCTCGCTCCGGATGAAGCAACACGTCGAGAACGCACGCATCGTCGCCGAGTTCCTCAGCGCTCATCCGCTGGTGGCCTGGGTCAAGTACAGCGGGCTGCCCGATTCGCCCTGGTACGAACGCTCCCAGAAGTACCTGCCGGAGGGGCCGGGCGCGGTCTTCGCCTTCGGGGTGAAGGGGAGCCGCGCTGCCGGGGCGGCATTCATCGAGAGCTGCCGTTTGGCCAGCCACCTGGCCAACATCGGTGACAGCCGGACGCTCGTGATTCATCCGGGTTCGACCACACATGGTCAACTGTCCAATGACGCACTGAAGGCTGGGGGAGTGAGCGCCGACCTCGTGCGAATTTCGGTCGGACTCGAAGACGCTGACGACATCTGTGCCGACCTCGACCAGGCACTCAACGCAACGCAGAACCAGGGAGCACACTGATGGCCGCGATTCTCGAACGGATGCAGGAACGACTCGAGCTCCTGCAGCGCACTCGGTCGATTGCCATTGTCGGCATGTCGAAGAACTCATCACGATCGAGCCACTTCGTCGCGACCTACCTTGCGGGGTCGACCGACTTCGAGGTCTACTTCGTCAACCCGCGTGAGACCGAGATCATGGGCAAACCGGTGTACGCGTCGCTTGCCGACTTGCCCGTCGTTCCCGACATGGTCGACGTGTTCCGACGGGTCGATGATCTGCCAGCGGTCACCGACGAAGCAATCGCCGTCGGCGCGACGTCCGTGTGGTTCCAGCTCGGTCTCGAACATCCCGACGCAGCCGCCACGGCAGTTGCTGCGGGCCTCGATGTTGTCCAAAACTGTTGCCTCAAAATCGAACACGCCAGGTTTCGTGGTGGCCTCCACACGGCCGGCTTCAACAC
>CALAHA010000240.1 GCA_937891565.1 uncultured Ilumatobacter sp.
TCCGTCATCTTCGTGCGTTGTACCGAACTGACTTCCAGCATCGGGCGTCCTTTCTACCGACTCGACTCTCGACTCTTCTAGAAGTCTAGACAGGTTGTGACGGAAACACGATTAGTGCTCAGCAACAGCGATCAGGGCCGCGTTGACGACGCCCGGGGCGGGCCAGCACCGGGGCCGGTTGCGGTGAACTCACCGTTGAGGCAGCGGCTGATATACGGGTACTCGTCGGTGATGACGTAGGCGTAGGTGCCGTCAATCTCGGTGCCGTTGCACTCGTCCAAGTACAGGTTGTCGCCATCGTTACCGTCGCGATAGAGCCAATCAGAGGCGTACGTGCCGTCCGCCGTGGTTCCCTCGACGTCCACAGCCTCGCCGCCGAGTGCCATCGAGCCGACGCAATCGGTGCCGGAGCGAGCGTCGGCCGACAACGAGTAGCTCGGCGAGTACGCACCCGACTTCGAGTAGTACATGAGGAAGCCGTCGGCAGCGAAGCCGACATGCACGAGGTCGTCGTCGGTCGAGTAGGCGTTCGCGAGCAGCTCAGAGATGCCGTGGTAGTGATATTCGCCGGTCGGCTGAACGTGGGCGTTGTTGAAATCGAGGCCGAGGTCGTAGATGTCCTGCAGTGCTTCCACGCGGAACGTCTCGCCTGATTCGCAGGTGACGGTTTCGGCAGTCGCCGGTTCGAACTTCACACCGTTGACGGCCACGCCTGGCGTCATGGCAGTCGTTGCGTTCCCGACGTACACCGGATCGGCGGGGTACTCGTATGAGACATCCTGCGCGGAGATCGTGTTCGGGTTACCGGGGTTCGGGAACTCGCCGACTTCGTGGTCGGGCAGTGCGTTCGACACGATCGTGCGAATGCCGTCGGCAACGGTCACCGTCGTCATCGTGGCGAACTCTTCGTCGGTCAGCACATACGAACCGGTGTAATCGGCATCGGGGTCGCCCGTTGTCGCTGCGGGTTCCTCGGTGTCAGCAACTTCGGTATCGGCGGGAGCGGTCGTGGCTTCGGCGGCAGGTTCGTCCGAGCCGCAAGCCGCAAAAGCGAGCGTGGCCGCGAGCGAAAGAGCGAGGACGGATCGTTGGCGAGGGATTGTCACTTTCATATCCACCACCATGCCAGTCATCTGTTCGAGCACTCCTCGCGAATCCACAAGGTTCAGTAAAGAGATGTGTGGTCATCGCTGCACTGACCCGTCGACTGCATCGGGGTGTGAGCAACGACGCTGTGGCGAAGAGCACGAAGTACGATGGGTGACGGTTTCCGATCGGTCGACATCTACGCCGTCCAGGTCCGCGTTACCGCCACGCACCCGCTCACGCGACTCATTCACACTTCGCACCCGACACAGAAAGCTGGAGACGACATGGCTGGCGGACTTGCCGGATTGCTTGATGACATAGCGGCGCTCGCAAAACTCGCCGCTGCGTCAATCGACGACGTCAGTGCAGCAGCTGCACGCGCCAGCGCCAAGGCTGCTGGCGTGGTGGTCGACGACACCGCCGTGACGCCGGCCTACGTCCGCGGGCTCGCTGCTGATCGTGAGCTGCCGATCATCAAGCGCATCGCCGTTGGCTCGTTGCGCAACAAGCTGTTGCTGATCCTGCCGATCGCATTGGTCCTCAGCGCGATCGCTCCGACACTGGTCGAGGTCATCTTGATGCTCGGCGGTACGTACCTCTGTTTCGAAGGTGCGGAGAAGTTCTACCACCGGCTCAAAAGCGACGACAGCCACGACCTCCCTGCGGTGATGAAGGGCCCGGAGGCCGAAGAAGAAACCGTCAAGGGCGCCGTCCGTACCGACCTGATCCTGTCGGCCGAGATCATGGTCATCTCGCTCAAAGAAGTCATCGACGAGCCGATCGTCCAACGCGCCATCATTCTCGTGGTCGTCGCGGTAATCATCACGATCATCGTCTACGGCGTGGTCGCCCTCATTGTGAAGATGGACGACATTGGCCTGAAGCTCGCTGGGCAAAGTTCCGACGCCTCACAGAAGCTGGGCCGCGCAATGGTCACCGGCATGCCGAAGCTGCTGACGGCACTGACGGTCGTGGGTACCGCCGCCATGCTCTGGGTCGGTGGCCACATTCTACTGATCGGCACCAACGAGCTCGGCTGGCACGGACTGTACGACTCCGTGCACGACCTCGAGAAGCAGGTCGAAGACGTCGGCGGCGTCGGCGGGTTACTCGCCTGGCTGATCAACACCGGCATCTCGGCGATCATCGGCCTGGCCGTCGGCGCCATCGTCGTGGCAGTGATGTCCCGCGTCCACCGCTCACCAGACGGCGAAGTTTCAGTTGGGGTCTGACCCCAACTGGAACTTGCTGGCGGCCTAGCTTTCGAGTGCCGCGGCCAGACGTTCCAGCGTGGCTTCCATTCCGGCTCGGTTGTGAGTCAGGCGATCTGCCACGCCGGAGATCGATTCGCTCCGAGCCATGGATGCTTCGGGTCGCAGGTCTTGTGCGTACTCGGTGACCCGGCAACCTGAAGCGGTCGGCTCAATGGCGTATCCCCACTTGGCGAACACGAAATCACGGGAACTGCAGTCAAAAAAGAAACGCTCGCCGGGCACCAGTTCAACAATCGTGGCCATGACGCTCCACTCCTTCTCGCCGTTCTGATTGTGCCCGGTGTATTGCGCCCCGACTTCGGCGCGGTCAAAGCCCTCGTTCCATTCGGCGCGGCGCGTCTCGGGCGACCATTCGCCCATACGGGTGATGTCGGTGATCGCGGCGAAGACCGCTTCGGGCGATGCAGCGATGTCGCGGGACACTTCGATGTCAGGAGTCATGCGCTGACCGTAGGCGAGCACGGTGCTCCTGCCACGAACTGCAAGCTGCATCGACATCATCGGGCCTTCTTCCCCGTTCTCTCCCAAGCTGATCACCGCTGCCCGCTGTGCCAGATTGCTCTGCCAGGTCGCTGGGGTTCGTTCCGGGACGCGAGACTTCGACCCATGACCGAACCTGTGAACAACCTGGTACTACGGAGTGATGTCGACGGGCTGGCCACACTCACGTTGAACCGCCCGGACAAGCTGAATGCCCTCTCACCGGCGTCGTTCATCGCGCTACGCGCACACATCGACGCGATCGCGGTCGACGACTCGGTTGGGTGCGTCGTGCTGACAGGCGCCGGTCGCGCGTTCTGCGCTGGCCATGACCTCGCCTCAATCGCGTCGGAAGAGAAAGCGCCCAGCCGGCACTTCGAGACCGAGACGGTCGACGCACTCGAAGCACTTCCCCAGCCGACCATCGCCCGCATCAACGGCCACTGCTACACCGGCGGCCTCGAATTGGCGTTGGGCTGTGATCTGTTGATCGCTGGCGAATCGGCCAAGCTCGGCGACACCCACGGCCAATGGGGCCTCGTTCCCATCTGGGGGATGTCGGTGCGGCTTCCCGAACGCGTCGGCCGGTCGACCGCGAAGGAACTGATGTTCACCAGCCGTCGCGTCTCAGGCACCGAGGCCGCGTCGATCGGGCTGGTTGACCGTTGCGTCGCCGACGATCTTTTGGACGACACCGTGGCAGCGCTTGCCGCCGAAGTGCTCGCCAACTCACGAGGCACGAACCGCATCGTCAAACAACTCATCGATGATCACGCACAACGCAGCCGCGTCGACGCACTCCTACATGAGCGGGCACTGCCGCACGGCGTTCCCGACGACATGCAGCAACGCCTCCGCGCAGGCGGCCGATAATTGGTGGAGCGAGCATCTTGGCCGCGCAGGGCAGCGCTGGTCTAGAGGGGACCTGAACGTATGCTCGGGCTGTGAGCGCAACTGAGTACGACGCATTGACCGCTTTGATCGTGGTCGACATGCAGAACGACTTCGGCCACCCCGACGGATCACTGTTCGTCGAAGGTGGCAATCAGCTTGTCGAGCCGATCAACGACGAGATCGCTGCGGCTGCGCAGGGATCCGCAGTCATCGTCGTCACCCAGGATTGGCACCCGGCGACCACGCCACACTTCATCGATGACGGTGGGGTCTGGCCAACGCACTGTGTTGCCGGCACGTGGGGTGCAGAACTGATTGATGGCCTCGACCCGGCCTCGCGAGCCAGTGCGGTTATCCGCAAGGGCACCAAAGGCGAAGACGGTTACTCAGCGTTCTCCATGCGCGAACCCGGCAGCGACATCGACATTCCGACCGGCCTCGCCGGCTTGCTCCGGGAGCGCTGCATCGAGCGTGTCGTTGTGTGCGGTATCGCGACCGACGTCTGCGTCTCGGCGACTGCGCTCAGCGCCGCCAAGGCAGGGTTCAATACGACCGTACTATGGGACTCGACCCGGCCGGTATACGCCGACAACGCAACCACCGCTCGAGTGCTCGGCGAATTCGCCGACGCATCGGTCACCGTCGTTGGAGCGCCAGCATGAGTCACGAGCCACTCGCAACGACGATCACCGATCGATGGACCGCCACACGCGGGCCACTGTTCACCGACATGTACGAGCTGACGATGGCGCAGGTGTACGTCACCCAGGGCATTTCTGAACAACGCGCCCACTTCGATTATTTCTTTCGGTCGACCCCGGATTACGGCACTCACCAGGCTGGTTTCGGCGTCTTCGCCGGACTCGACCCGTTCCTCTCCTGGGTCAGCAACCTCGAGATCGCCGCCGCCCACATCGAAGCCCTCGCCGCCATGACCGCACCGACTGGCACGCCAGTTTTTGGTACTGAGTTCCTCGACTGGCTGGCCACTCCCGGTCGCTTTGATGACATCGAGATCCGGTCGATCGCCGAGGGTCGCGTCGTCCACCCGCACGTCCCGATCGTGACCGTGACCGGACCGCTTGCTGTGTGTCAACTGCTCGAGACGTCGCTTCTCAACCACTTCAACTATCCAACGCTCATTGCAACGAAGGCGGCACGTGTCGTGCAAAGCGCTCGTGGCGGCAGCGTCCTCGAGTTCGGGATGCGCCGCGGGCCATCGACCGGGGTCAACGAAGGCATCCGCGCTGCGCTCATCGGTGGTTGCGTCTCGACCTCCAACGTCGAAGCAGCAATCGCCCTCGGCAAGCAGCCGATCGGCACGCACGCCCACGCGCTCGTCCAGGCGTACATGGCCCTCGGCGACGGAGAGATCGGCGCCTTCCGCGCAATGGCCGCAACCGCCCCCGATGAGTGCATCTTGCTCATCGACACTGTCAACACGCTCGACTCCGGCGTGCCGAATGCGATCACGGTCTTTGACGAACTACGCGCCGCCGGCCACGAGCCCGTGGGCGTCCGCCTCGACTCCGGTGACCTCGCCTACCTCGCAGTGCAAACAGCGCAGCTCCTCGACGCAGCCGGCTACCCCGACGTGTCGATCGTCCTGTCGAGCGACCTCGACGAGCTCAACATCTGGCAGATTCTCACGCAGATCGCCGACGATGCCGAGCTACTCGGCATCGATGCCGTCAGCATCAGCAAGCGGCTCGTTTACGGGGTCGGTACGCGGCTGATCACGTCACACGGATCGGGCGCGCTGAACGGCGTCTACAAGCTCGTCGGCATCGAGAATCGCGACGGTGACTGGACGCCGGCGATCAAGATTTCCGAAGACCCCGGCAAGGTGCCGCTGCCGGGCCGAAAGGCTGTCTGGCGCCTCTACGACCAGCGCGGCGCAGCCATTGTCGATCTGATTGGGCTCGCCGACGAGGAGCCGCTCGCCGACGAGGTCACCGTTGTCCACCACCCGAGCCATGACGGCATCAATCAAGTGATTCGTCGTGCCGACATTTCCCACATTGAGTTGCTGCACGACACGGTATTCGGCACGGACATCAACGCGGCGTCGCCACCGCCACCGCCACCGCCGACGATCGACGAGCTCGCCGAACGTTGCCGAGCCGATGTCGACCGGTTGGACATTGGCGTGCGCCGCCTCGTCAACCCGCACCGGTACCACGTCAGTTTGACGAGCAAGTTGTACGAGCTCCGCAAGACGCTCGTCGCCGACGCTCAGGTCTGATCACAAATGCGTCGCTCATTCACCGTCCGTGGCCGGGTGATGCACACCCCCGAACGCAGCCACCTGACCGTCCTCGATGATGTGATCATCACCGTCGACGACGGTGGAACAATCACTGCCATCGACCCGGCAACAACTGCCACCGCAAAGCAGGAAGTCGACCACGAGCTCGGTCCTGACATTGTTCTCCTTCCGGGCCTCATCGACACACACCTCCATGCACCGCAGTGGCAACAGCTCGGCACGGGGCTCGACCTGCCACTCGAAGACTGGCTGTTCCAACACACCTTCCCGCTCGAACAACGATTGACCGACCCCACAGTTGCAGCCGAGGTGTGGCCGCACATGGTGTCGACGCTGCTTGCGCACGGCACGACAGCCGTTGCCTACTACGCCACAGTGTCCGTTGAAACAACGACCATGCTCGCTGCCACCTGTGCCGAACTCGGCCAACGCGCATTCGTCGGACGAGTCGGCATGGACCATCCCGATGGCACGCCTGACTGGTATCGCGATGCCGACGCTGCTGCCGGTATCGACGCATCGCGCCGGTCGATCGTCGAAATCCGTGCGATTGGCTCGCCGCTCGTCGAGCCAATCGTGACGCCGCGCTTCACGCCGGCGTGTACCGATGACCTGCTCGCTGGCCTCGGTGCGCTTGCTGCCGAGACCAACACGATCATTCAGACGCACTGCTCCGAGAGCGACTGGGAACATGGTGCCGCGCTTGAGCGCTTTGGTCGCTCAGACACGGCGGCGCTCGACGGTTTTGAACTGATCAAGGAGCACACCGTGCTCGCCCACGGCGACCATCTTGGCGACGACGACTTCGGGCTCATCCGAAATGCAGGTGCCGGTGTTGCTCACTGCCCACTGTCAAATGCCTACTTCGGCAACGCAGTCTTCCCGGCGCGCCGAGCCCTCGACGCCGACGTGCGGGTCGGGTTGGGGTCTGATGTCGCTGGTGGCGCTCGGCCCGGACTACTCCCGCAGTGCGCCGATGCCGTTACCGCGTCGCGATATCTCGAAGACGGCGTCGACCCGCTGCAGCCGGCCGACGAACGTGGCACCCCCAACTCGCGGATCTCGATCGTCGAAGCGTTCTGGATGGCGACAATGGGCGGTGCCGAGTTGCTCGGCCTTGCGACCGGCGCGCTTGAAGTTGGTCGGCCGTTCGATGCCCTCGCGGTCGACACGCGCCGGAACGGTTCGCCTCTGCAGGCCTGGCCCGGCTTGGACGATGACGCCCGCACCTTCGAAAAGATCGTACGCCTCGCTACACCCGCTGACATTACCGATGTCTGGGTCGCCGGCCGCCGCGTCGCCGGCTCCCGCCCCTGAGGTCCGTCTTTCGCCCGATCACTGCGGCAGCCCTCACCGCTCGTTGGCGGAGGCCAACTTGGGTTCATGCTTTCTTGGCCTCGAACGAAACTCGGACCTCAGGGCCACCTTCATCAGAAAAGCGCAACGGCGACACTTGCGGTCAGTGCAGACCGGTCAGTGGAGGCCGGGTGGCTGGATTTTGGCGAGGTAGTCCTTGTTGGCCCC
>CALAHA010000241.1 GCA_937891565.1 uncultured Ilumatobacter sp.
TTGCGCGGCGATGACCCCGACAAGGACCAGAGCTACGTCGTGCACATGCTCGATCAGCAACAGTTGGCGCGCACGATGTTTCCGGTTGGGGCAATGCACAAATCAAAGGTTCGCGAGCTCGCAGCCTCAATCGACCTCCGGACTGCCGACAAGCCGGACAGTCAAGACGTCTGCTTCATCACCTCGACCGGCGGGCGGACCTCGTTCCTCGGCGACCGGATCCCGTTCAACCGTGCCGACGTTGTCGACACCTCCGGTGCGAAGCTCGGCGAAGTCGAGTCGGTCGAGATGGTCACGATCGGCCAGCGCAAGGGCCTCGGCCTCCCCGGCGGCGGCCCCAAGCGCTACGTGATCGACGTTGACACCAAGACGCAGACCGTCACGGTGGGCGCAGACAGCGACCTCTTGCGCGACGGTCTCACCGTTCGTCGGATGGCCTGGGTCGACGGCCCGATGTCTGGCGACGTGCTCGTGCAGGCCAGCGCACACGGGACTCCGCAGGCTGCGACGATCAATGTGTTCAACGAGGGCGTTGACGATCTTGTCGACATCGTGTGGGCCGAGCAGCAGCGCCGGATCGCTCCCGGCCAGAGCGTGGTGTTTTACGACCTGTCTGACACCAGCGTGCTCGGTGGCGGCATCGCCGACTGAATCTGGTCCGCCGTTGAGAGCGCGGTTGGGAGCGTGTTTTAGAGCGTGCTTTAGAGAAGGGGAATGCCGCGGGCTGCGGCCGTCGCCAGTGCCTCGCCCGGCCGGCTGGGGCTGATCAGGAAGCCCGTCATGTGGATGGCTTTTCCACCCGGGTCTTGCGGGGTAAACGCGAAGACTGTCGTGACAGTTTCGAGTGCCTGCACTTCGAGGGCGTATCCGCTGGCCGGGCCGGTGAGGTCGGCCGCTTCGGTGTCGGCAGGGGCGAGGCGCATGCCGCCGAGCTGGTCGGAACGAACCATGAGCGTGTCGGCCAGGACGACGGGGTCGTGGACCACCAAGCCTGCTGGGACGAGAACGAGCCAACGACGTGAAAACCGATGCCAGCGGGGGATAACCAGGATGAGGCCGGCCAGGCCAACCGCGCTGAGGAGCCCGCCGAACACGTACGACTTGGCGGCGAGTAAAAGTGGGCCAAAGACAATGCTCGGCGCCCACATGGCCCACGTGACGATGGCTGCAGTGCCCGCTGCGACCGGGAAACGCAGGGGGAATCGTTCCTCGTCGCCGTACGAGGATGCTTGGACGAACTGGCGGCCGAAGTCGGCTGTGAAAATGGCGAACAGAGCAATGCCGGCCGGAAGAGCGAGAGCAGCAACTTCGATTGCCTCAGCGCCGCCGACGACTGCCCCGATCGTAGCGAGAAGGGCCAACGGAGCGACCACGCGAGCGATGGTCAAAGAACGCACCGAAGGGATCGCCAACGCAAGCATCACGGCGCCCCATGGGGCCCAGCCGCCGATGGCTGCGGTCCAGCGTACGGCGTCACTCCGGCTGTCAACAGCGCCCTGCAGGGCTGCTCCGCCGAACACGGCGACCACAATCCACGCAACGCGCGCCACCCATGCTGCACTGCGCGCGCTCAACGCGGTCATGTCCACCGAAGCCATGGACACATGTTGCCGGGAACTGAGCGCTGTCACGACAGTCGGCGGCAGATCATTTTCACAGTCAGCCGGATTCGGTTGCGAAGCCTTCTGCGTGGAACGATGATCATGTGATCGCAAGGGACAGTCGTTTTGCCAACGGGGCAGCGACAAGCGTGGGCGCACTGCCGCACCGTGACGCGGCAGCTGCAGCGGCTTTTGCGATGGGCGAATTTGAGATTGCCACGATCCCGTCGTTGCCGAACGTCGCGGCGTTCACCGCCGACGCACTGGCGACCGAGCGCCTCGACGATTCAGCGTTCGCCGGGTTGCACGCCTTCCTCAACCTGGCCCGCAATGTGTCGCTCGACGGGCTGCCGGTCACCTGGCACCTTCCTGGCCCGCTGACGATCGGCGCATCGCTCTACGAGGCAGGCATCGAGCCAACCGAAGCGTTTGCGCTGGCGGTCAAGGTGGTTCGGAGCAAGTTACGCGACGTGGCTGCCGAGATTTCCGGTGCATTGCCCGCTTCGCCGCAACTCGTCATGCTCGACGAGCCGGCGCTTGCCGACCTGATGTCGCCCGACTTTCCGATCCCGCCTGATCATGCGATCGACGTGATCTCCAGTGCAATGGCATCGCTGCCCGGGGACGTCGTCGTCGGAATCCATTGCGAAGAACTCTGCGACCTTGCCACGATGCTTGCTGCCGGCCCAGGAGTTATTTCGGTGCCGGTCAACGAAAAGCTGGTCGACTGGGCCGGCTATATCAATAGGTTCCTCGAGGACGGTGGCGTTATTGCTTGGGGTGTTGTTCCCACGGGAGGGCCGATCGCTTCCACGTCCGAACGGTATTGGCGACAGCTCAGCGAACTGTGGTGCGAACTGGTGGCGCGTGGGTGCGATCCGGTTGCGTTGCGTCGTCAGAGCATGGTGACGCCGGGCGGCAGTCTTGACGCCCACGCAGTGTCGGTCGCCCGTCGGCTCGCCAGGATGACAGCCGAAATCTCTAAGCGAGTGAAAGACCAGGCCAATGCGACGCGATTTGCGCTCGGCGCCTGACTCCGTTGAGCTGCACGGTTGAGCTGCACGGGATCGTCTTCCAATACGCTGCGATTCGATGAGCTCCGGCGCGACTTCCCCGCAACAACGTGTTGGCGAACTGCGTGCCGAGATCGCCCGTCACAATGAGCGCTATCACACGCTTGACGACCCCGAGATCGATGACGCTGCCTATGACGCACTGGCACGAGAACTTCGAGCGCTCGAGGCCGAGCACCCCGATCTGATCGTTCCAGATTCGCCGTCCGCTCAGGTTGGCGGATTGATCAGCACAGCGTTTTCGCCTGTGGAGCATCGGGCTCCGATGACCAGCCTTGATAACGCCATGGACCGCAATGAACTGCGCTCCTGGGCCGACCGTGTTGTCAAGGGTCTTGATGGTCAGATCCCGACGTTCGTCTGTGAGCTGAAATTCGATGGGCTGGCGATGAGTATTCGCTACGAGAATGGTCAGTTCGTTCAGGCCGCGACGCGCGGCGATGGCCGTGTTGGCGAGGACGTCACCGACAACGTCAAGACAATCGCCGACGTACCGCACGAGCTGACCGCACCACATGCATCAGGTGACGGCACGTTGCTCTGCGCCGTTCCGTCGGTTGTTGAGGTTCGTGGCGAGGTGTACATGCGAACCTCAGCCTTCGATCGCTTGAACGCCCGCGCTGTTGAGGCAGGGGAGAAACCGTTTGTCAATCCTCGGAACTCGGCAGCGGGCAGCCTTCGTCAGAAGGATGCGACCAAGACTGCCGAACGCGAGCTGTCTTTTTGGGCGTACCAACTCGGTGAGGTGATTGACGGCCCCGAGTTCACGAGCCACGTCGACACGCTCAACTGGGTCGGCCAACTCGGTTTCCCAATCAACGAACACGTCAAACGATTCGACACCATCGACGAGGTCGCGACGCACTGCAAGCAGTGGCAGGACGCGCGCCATGCGCTCGACTATGAGATTGACGGCGTGGTGATCAAGGTTGACGACCCGAAGCAGCGTGACATTCTCGGGTTCACAACACGGGCACCTCGCTGGGCTATTGCGTACAAGTTTCCGCCGGAGGAACGCACGACCACGCTGCTCGACATTCAGGTGTCTGTCGGGCGAACCGGACGCGCCACTCCCTTTGCAGTGCTCGACCCGGTGTTCGTTGGCGGCTCGACGGTCGGAATGGCAACACTGCACAATCGCGAGCAGGTTGCGGTCAAAGATGTGCGACCTGGCGATTTGGTGATTGTCCGTAAGGCAGGCGACGTGATCCCCGAGGTGGTCGGGCCGGCATCTCAAAACGTGCGACCGAAGGGAAGCGTGGCGTGGGAGTTTCCCGTCGACTGCCCGAGTTGCGGCGTTGCGCTGATCCTTCCCGAGGGCGAGGCTGACACCCGCTGCTTCAACCCGGAGTGTCCGGCGAAGCGGATCCAAAAGATCGCGTATTTCGCAGCCCGCGTCGGGATGGACATCGAAGGTCTCGGTGAGCAGATGATTGAGAAGCTGGTCGGTGTCGGCCTGATCAACGACGCTGCTGATTTGTATTCGCTGACGGTCGAGCAACTGATTTCTCTCGATCGAGTCGGCGAGACGAGTGCCACGAATTTGGTCGACTCGATTCAGGGTTCGAAAGACCGTCCGCTTCACAAGTTCATCCGATCATTGGGTGTCCGCCATGTCGGGCCCTCGGCCTCGCTGGCGCTCGCCGACACATTTTTCACGCTGCGCGACATCATGAGTCGTTCGGTTGAGGAGATGGCGGCCGTCGACGGTGTGGGCGAGGTCATCGCCACGACGTTCAGTGAATGGTTGGCCGCAGAAACCAACCGAGAATTGATCGACCGGTTTGAGGCTGCCGGAGTGAACTTCGGCGATCCCGATGCGGCTGCACGC
>CALAHA010000242.1 GCA_937891565.1 uncultured Ilumatobacter sp.
GGATGGTAGCGAGGGAGACGGGTGCGTCTGCCTGCGCCGACGTACCGGCGGGGCGCATTGCCCTGCCTGTACACACGCTTGGAACGGCCGCCCCCGGATCCCCAGAACTGCGTCTGCACCTGCATGCGCTTGAACTGGGAGACAACTGAAATGTTCACGGGAATCGTGGAAGAACTCGGTGAAATCATCGAGCTGGACCGTCAAGGCTCTCGCCTGCGGATCAGGGCGAACGAAGTTCTGACAGATGCAACGCTCGGCGCCTCAATCGCCGTCAACGGGTGCTGTCTGACTGTCGTCGAATGGAAAACTGGAGCAGATGGTGCCGATGGATGGTGGGTCGCTGACGTCAGTGATGAGACCTTCGACCGGACCAATCTTGGTTCGCTGAGGCCGGGTGATCCAGTCAACCTCGAACGACCGGTTCGGCTGCAAGACCGGCTCGGCGGGCACCTCGTCCTCGGGCACGTCGATGCGGTCGGGACGATTATTGAGCCTGCCCCTGGCCTCCGAATCCAGATGGATCGCGAGCTGTCGCGCTACGTCGTCGAGAAAGGTTCGATCACGGTCGATGGCATCAGCCTGACTGTCGTCGATGTTTTTGACAACGGATTTACCGTGGCGATCATTCCACATACCGAAGCGGTGACCACGCTGTCCAGTAAGGGCCCCGGTGGCCTCGTCAACCTCGAAGTCGACGTCACGGCCAAGCACATCGAGAAGCTGATCGCGTGGCGCACCGGTCCGGAATCCACCACGGAGGCAACATCATGAACGCATTCAACACGGTTGACGAAGCCATCGAAGCGATTCGCAACGGCGAGATTGTTATCGTGGTCGACGACGAGGACCGGGAAAACGAGGGCGATCTGATCATGGCCGCTCAGTTCGCCACACCCGAAAAGGTGGCGTTCTTTTTGCACCACACCTCGGGCTTCTTGTGCACCGCGATCACGAGCGAACGCGCCCGTGAGCTCCGGCTCGAGCCGATGGTCGTCGAGAACACCGAGAGCATGCAGACCGCCTTCCTCGTCAGTGTGGACTACAAGCACGGCACGTCGACCGGCATCAGCGCGGGGGACCGCTCAGCCACGATCCAAGCGCTGATCAATGGCAGCACCCAACCAGACGACCTCGCACGGCCGGGCCACATCCTTCCGCTCGAAGCGAGGGCCGGTGGGGTGCTGAAGCGTGCCGGCCACACCGAAGCGTCCGTCGATCTCCCCATGCTCGCCGGTCTCGAGCCAGCCGGGCTGCTGTGTGAAATCGTCACGGCCGACAAGGTCGAGATGGCGAGAGTTCCCGAACTCACGGAGTTCGCTGCCCAGCACGGTCTGGTGATGATCACGATCGCCGACTTGATCCGCTATCGCCGCCGCAACGAGAAGCTGGTCCGGCGCATTGCGGAGGCGAATATGCCGACCGAGTGGGGGCAGTTCACATGCCACGCGTTCGAGTCGACGCTCGATGGCATCGAACACCTCGCCTTCACCGTTGGTGACCTCACCAACGGTGAGCCCGCCCTCGTGCGGGTCCACAGCGAGTGCCTCACTGGTGACGTGTTCGGCTCGCGCCGATGCGACTGCGGCCTACAGCTCGAAGCGTCGATGCGTCAGATCTCCGAGGCGGGCCTTGGTGCTGTTGTCTACCTGCGTGGCCACGAAGGCCGCGGCATTGGCCTTGGACACAAGCTCCGTGCGTACGAACTACAAGAGCAGGGCCGCGACACCGTTGACGCCAACCTCGAACTCGGTCTCCCGGTCGACAATCGCGAATACGGTATTGGGGCGCAAATTCTCGTCGACCTCGGCGTGACGCAGATGCGTCTTCTCACCAACAACCCGGCGAAGTACGGCGGTCTCGAAGGCTTTGGTCTGGAGATCGTCGAACGAGTGCAGCTTGAGTCAGCGCCGAACCCCGACAACATTGCTTACCTGCGCACAAAGCGTGAGCGGATGGGTCACATGCTGGACTTCGTAGAGCCAAGCGTGGAAGATTCCTGACGTGGCCGCACCTGATTCACGCCCCGCGCCCCTGTCTGAACTTGATGCCACCGACCTTGTTGTTGGCGTGGTGAGCGCTCGCTGGAACAACGAGATCGTCGATCGGCTCACCGCCGGCGCCCACCGGGCGATTGGAGCAACCGGTGCCGTCGCGCAGATGGCCTCGGCTCCTGGTGCCTTTGAGTTGCCGTTCGTCGCTCGCGTGCTGATCGAGTCGGGCGACGTTGACGCCGTCGTCGTGCTGGGTGCGGTGATCCGCGGTGAGACAACGCATTACGAAATCGTGTCCCAAGGTTGTGCACAAGGGATCATGGAGGTGCAGATCGCGACCGGTATCCCGATCGGATTGGGCATTCTCACCGTCGAGAACATGGACCAAGCAGTGGCGCGCAGCGAAGCGGCGGGCGGTCACAATGTCGGTGAGGAAGCAACGTTGGCCGTCATCGAAATGGCACTGTTTGCAAGACGAACCCGAGCATCGCGGCCAGAGTGAGGCAGGTATGGTTTGGAAAACGTGAGCGTCGGCACTTGTGCGCGCATGGTGAAGTCTGGTTGCCTGTGACGTATGGGCTCGAATGAAGCAGATCTGCAATCCCCAGCTGGCAAGCAAGCTGGGAAAAAGGGGTACACGGCGCCCAAGGGTCGACCGACCACGCACAACACGGGCCGCGACCGCGGCAACCGCGTCTCTCCTGTGATGGAGTGGCTCATTGCTGGCATCGTGTTCGTTGCCGTGCTTGCGGGGATTTTTTACTTTGGTCGCGGCCTGAACTCGGGCGGGGGTGGCCAGAGTGGTGCCATCGAAGCGCCGGCGACGTTCGTCGTACCCGAGGTACCCGAAGCACCCGAATTCGCCTGAATTCGGGTGCTTGATTCAGCAGCGCTCGACCGGTGGGGCAGACCTTCGCCCCGGCCTGGTCTAATCTGACCGCGTGCCTGATACGCAAAGTGAGCAACCATTGATCGGTGTCGTCATGGGGTCCTCGAGCGACTGGCCGACAATGTCGAAAGCAGTCGAGACGCTCGAGCACTTCGGCGTTGCGCACAAGGCCCAGGTCGTCAGCGCGCATCGGATGCCCGACGAGATGTTCGCGTATGCCGAGGCAGCACGAGGGCAGGGCCTGCGAGCGATCATCGCCGGTGCGGGCGGTGCAGCTCACCTCCCCGGAATGCTCGCTGCCAAGACCACTGTTCCCGTGCTCGGTGTCCCCGTGGCATCGCGCCACCTCTCGGGCCAAGATTCGCTTTACTCGATCGTGCAGATGCCTGCTGGCATCCCGACAGCCACGTTTGCCATCGGTGAGGCCGGAGCGATCAACGCAGCGCTGTTCGCCGTCGCGCTGCTGGCCAGTACTGACGATGACCTGCATATGGCGCTGCTCAAGTACCGGGCTGACCGGCGTGATCAGGCTGCTGCTTCAACGCTGCCGCCGGCATGAACAATCACATCATCGTTCCTCCCGCAACCATCGGCATGCTCGGTGGCGGTCAGCTTGGTCGGTACGCGCTCGTAGCCGCCAAGCTGATGGGCTACCGGACGCTCGTCCTCGATCCTGACCCGCATGCCCCAGCCGGAGCGGTTGCTGACGTCCACCTCGTTGCACCGTATGACGACAGCGAGGCGCTCGACCGCTTGGCATCCGAATGCGACGTCGTCACGACCGAATTCGAGAACCCGCCAGCCGAGTGCCTCGACCGGCTTGAGCAATCGACACGGGTTGCGCCGTCGGCCAGCGCCGTGCGGATCGCGCAGGACCGGATCGCCGAGAAACATTTCCTTCACGCTGCCGGCTTTCCGGTTGGCCCGTTTGCCATCGTTGACGAAGCCCACCCAATCGACGCGGTCGCTGAGCAGTTGCTGGCTGATGGGGCCGCAATCGTCAAGACCGCGCGCCTCGGCTACGACGGCAAAGGGCAGGTTCGGATCAATCGGCTCGACGATGTGGAAGACGCCTGGAACGACATTGGCAATGTCGCCTGCGTTGTCGAGACACTTCTCGATCTCGACACCGAAGTCAGCGTGCTCGTTGCGCGGTCAGTGACCGGTGAGACCGTCACCTGGCCGGTCGCCGAAAACACTCACGTCGCCGGCATTCTCGATGTGTCGATCGTGCCGGCAACCATCGCCGCCGATCTGACGAGTGCAGCAGAACGGCTCGCTGTCGAAATCGCTGAACGCCTCGACTACGTCGGCGTGCTCGCCGTCGAGTTGTTCGTTGTTCGCAATGCCATCGGCGAACTCGAACTGCTCGTGAACGAGATCGCACCTCGGCCTCACAACAGCGGGCACTGGACGCTCGATGGGAGCGTGACGAGCCAATACGAGCAGCAGATCCGAGCGATCTGTGGCGTTGGCCTCGGCGATACGGCGATGACCAGCCCGGCGGTTGCAATGGTCAATCTGCTGGGTGACCTGTGGAGTAACGGCGAGCCCGACTGGGCGACCGTCTTCAGTCATCCTGCGACCAAGCTGCACCTCTATGGCAAGACGGAACCTCGCCCCGGGCGCAAAATGGGTCACCTCACCGTGGTGGGTGAGCCGGGCGAATCTGCACGCGACGTCGCAGCCATTGCCGCGTCACTCCGCGCACGAATCTGACCGACGGCCGACCCGACGCGAGACGTCAGTTGGCCGGGCGGGTGGTGCGGCGGCCGGTGCGAACGCGGCCCTTGCTGACCTGGCGCACGGTTGCGACTTCGTACTCGACCTCGGGCACCGCGATGTCGCCGTCGAGGACTTGACGCATCATGTGCAAGTGGCGAGGTGCGCTTCCGCAGCAGGCGCCAATGATCTGGACGCCAGCATCGCGCTGGCGGATTGCGTGGGCCGCCATGACGTCAGGCGAACCTGAGTAGTGGAGTTCGGTGCCGTGCCACTCGGGCATTCCGGCGTTGGCCTTACTGATCAGCAGGATGTCGGGGTTGGCCGCTCGCATCTCGACGAGCGCAGCTTCCGTGTCAGCCAGATTGTTGCCACAGTTCGCGCCGACAGCGGTGACACCGACTTCGGCCAGTCGATTGACGGCGTCAGCACCGGTGACACCCATCATCGTGCGCCCTGCTGTGTCGAAGCTCAGCGTCGTACAGATCGGGAGATCGCTGACTGAACGAACCCCTTCGACTGCAGCTGTGATCTCATCGAGGTGGCTCATCGTTTCGATCCACAGAATGTCGACGCCGCCCTCGGCTAAACCAATGGCCTGTTCGCGGAATGCATCGGCGCAGGTAGCGGGCGTCATCGTGCCCATAGGCACGAGCAACTCGCCTGACGGTCCCATCGACCCGGCCACGAGCACTCGGCGTCCGGTCGCCTCGAAATGTGCGTCGGTCGCAGCCCGCGCCACCTGGGCTGCCGAGCGGTTCAGCTCGATGCATCGGTCGTCCAGCTTGTGCAGCTTCAGACGAAACCCGGTGCCGCCGAACGAGTTGGTCAGCACGATGTCTGAGCCGGCCTCGATGTAGTCGGCGTGCACCGCAGTAATACGGTCTGGGTGGTCGACATTCCACATTTCCGGCGGGTCTCCCGCGCCGAGGCCTCGAGTAAAGAGCTCGGTGCCCATGGCACCGTCGATGAGCAGGGTGCCTCGTTCGGCGAGCAGATCGTGCAGCACGGTCATGGTGCCAGTCTGCCGCAAAGCGGACACATTGTCCCAGGCAATATTGATAATCGGGGCCTCAGGCCTGTGCAGGTGCCGGTGCGTTGAGGCCGAAACGTTCGAGCTTGCCATCGGCGTGATGGGCGAATCGGCCTTCCTCGCTGCCGTGTGTCGGATCGTTGCTTGGCCAAGGCCAGCCACCGAACTCGGTGCGCTGGTAGTCGGCGAATGCCTGGCGAATCTCTGCGTCGGTGTTCATGACGAAGGGACCGTACCGCGCCACGGGCTCGCCGATTGGGCGGCCTTGGAGCACCATGATCTCGATGCCGGAGGCGTCGCCGTCGCCAGCAATCAGTTCGAGCGCCGTTGATGCGTCGACAACGGCACCCGTGCCGGCCTCGATGGTCTCGCCGTTGATTGTGACCGATGAACCAGTGAAGGCGTAGAGGACGCGGTT
>CALAHA010000243.1 GCA_937891565.1 uncultured Ilumatobacter sp.
GGTCCCTGCTGTGATGGGCGCGGTTGTGGTGATGAACGCGGCGATTGCCAGGGGGGCCGCCTCGGCGTTTCCGTTGGTCAGTCGAACGGTGCACCGCTGGCTTGACGTCGTGGTGATGTTGCTGCTGGTCGGAGCAGCGTTTCAGCCGGTGCTCGACGTGGACAGCACGGGGCGTTTGTTGCTGTGTGGTATTGCGTTTGTGATGTTCTTCATCTGGTTGAACTCCGACTTTGCCGAGAAGGCGGTCAGCAAGAAAAACAAGAAGCGGGTCAAGCAAGCTCGGCAGGAGCGGTTGGCGCGCCCGCAGAGCGAAGAGCTTGGCAAGAAGGCCGGTCGGATTGTGGGTGACGGGGTGAACGCGGCGAAGCGGATGAATGAGAAGCGCAAGGAATCGAAGAACGACTGACACGGGCAGCTGAGTGTCAGCCCTGACGTCGGCTCGTATCCTGGCGACATGATTTTTGTACCGCCTGCGCCTGATCTGGCCAAGATCATTGCAGCGTGGGAAGAGTTTGAAACCGGCGAACAGCAGCCTGGCCGCGTGCTCGCGAACATGAAGTCTGCGGGCCTTGCGCGTGTGTTTGCCGAGCTCGTCGAGCAGGGCTGGAAGCCGTCCGACTGAATGGTCGTCCGACCGAATGGCCCGATGACCGAAATGCGCGCAGGCGGAGCGCAACGCAATCGCGTTCCGCGTCCTCCTGCATTTACTGAACACTTCGCCACGCCGTGGGAGCTCGGCTCGTCATGGTCGGTCGATGAATTGGTCGCTCCGGTCACAGAACGGTCGGGGCCGATGTTGCCCACCTTTCCTGATGCCAAGCTCTCCGCTGTCTTGTGCCTGTTGGCCGACGGGCCGAATGGTGCCGAGGTGTTACTGACGCGACGCTCGATGGAGATGCGCAATCACAAGGGCGAGATCAGCTTCCCGGGTGGCCGTGTCGACCCAGGTGAAACGGCGATCGAGGCTGCTGTCCGTGAGGCACATGAAGAAGTCGGACTTGACCCCGCCCTGTCGACGATCGTCGGTGAACTCGAGCACCTGAGCACCATTGTCTCGAAGAGCTACATCGTTCCAGTCGTCGCCCGACTCGATTCCATCGAACGGCCGCACCTCGAACCCAAGACCATGGAAGCCGATCGAGTCATGTGGACGCCGATCAGCGAACTCACCAAGCCGTCGACCTATCGCCTGGAGCGTTGGGGCAACTTGCCGCTCGATCGGCCTTTGCACTTCTTTGAACTCGATGACGAAACAATCTGGGGCGCCACCGGTCGAATGCTGTTCGACCTGATCACCTTGCCCAAATAGTTGCGTATGGGGTCAGGCCCCTTTCGCAACTCTCTCCGGAGAGAGGGAGAGAGGGAGAGAGGGAGGGAGAGAGAGGGGTCAGGCGCCCCATCCGCCGGAGAAGTCAAAGAACTGCCCGGTCTGGAAGCGGTTTTTCCCGTCGAGGAGGGGAGCGGTGACATGCGCCAATTCCTCGGTTGTGCCAAGGCGTCGTAGCGGCGTTTGCGCTTCGATCTTTGCGCGTCGCTCGGGATCGTCGGCGCCGGTCGCCTTGATGAACCCGGGAAAGTCCATGAAGTTCGTGCCCACCGCGTTGACCTGGATCCCGGCGCGGGCCATCTCAAGGCCGACTGCTCGGACGATGCCATTCGCTCCGGCCCGAGTGCCGCCGTAGATCGAGGTGATTGGGTCGGGACGAGCGCCCGTCGACGATGTGAACACGACAACTTGGCCTCGACCGGCCGTAACCATCGGAGCAAGGACGGCTTGGAGCCCGTGGAACACCATGTCGAGGTTGGTCAGTTTGATTGTTGCCCACTGCTCGGTCGTCATGTCGAGGAACTTTCCGGTGATGATTGCACCGGTCACCAGGCACGCGGAGTCGAGTCGGCCGAACCGATCGAGGGCGGCGTGCACCGCTGCCTGGTTGCCGGCCGCAGTGGTTAGGTCAACGTCGCTGACCGTCTCGACCGCCGCACCGCGGGCTTCGAGGTCGGGGACGAGTTCGGAGAACGGCGCCTCAGTGGTGCCCATCTGGCCGCTCTCGTCGGCGCCGTGCAGAACGAGATCAAAGCCGCGGTCAGCCATCGTGCGCGCGAGCGCCGGACCGACGTAGCCGGTGGCCATGGTGAGCAGTGCAACGGGGCGAGTCATACAGTGATCGTCGCAGAGCCAGGCTCTGTCGTCCTCACCGGCACAGAGTTGCGAAAGGGGCCTGACCCCATTCGTGACCCCATTCGTGAGCGCATTCGTGAGCCTGGCGTCGGGGCGTCAGGTCGGCAGCCGGCTGGATGCGGCCGCGCCTGCCAGAGCAAAGCCGATTGCAACGACGAACACGAGGGTGAACCCGCCGGTGATGTCGGCGATTAAACCGCCGAGTTGCGGTGACGTGACCTGCGCACCCCCGAATGCGAAGGTTGTTGCGGCGAAACTGGGGCCGAACGCTTCGGGACTCGTGTTTCGGACGACATAACCAATGATGACCGATGGCAGCCCGCCGAACATGAGGCCAATCACGACCGAACTCGCTGCGACCACACCGACAACTCCGGTGAGGACCCCGGCGAGTGCGATTGCAAACATCACGTATCCGGTAACGAGCGTTCGCCGTTCGCCGAACCGGCCGGCGATCACGCCCATCATGACGCCACCGAGAACTGCTCCGATTCCGACAAGGGTGAACATCGTTGACGCGAGGCCCTCGCTAAATCCGGCATCATCTTCCAACCTCGACGTGAGGAACGAGATGGCGATCAGGTAGCTGAACCCGTAGGTGATGTACGCGCCGGTGATTGGAATCCAGCCGGGCATCTGGCGCAGGATGCTAAAGCCAGCGCCACCGACGCGTTGGCCGGTGGGTGCGTTCTGACTATGGCGTAACAGGACAATGATCGCAATGACGATCACGACGCCGATCGCGAGGTCGACCCGGTACACGTCGCGCCAGGCAGAGTCGCCTGAGCGGTCCCGCACGACGCGTGCCAATTGGCCGCTGACCACGATCCCGACGCCCACGCCACCACCGACCGCGCCGACGGCGAGGCCGCGCCGATGTGGGCCAACGGCCGCTGCAGCTATGGCAGGCGACGGCACCCAAATCAAGGCGCCACCGAAGCCCATCGAGAAGAGTGCGATGCCCAAAATGAACACGTTCGGTGCAACGGCAGCGAGCGCAATGCCGCCGAGAGAGAATGCAAACCCGCTCCGCAACACAGTGAGGAGTGGGAATCGTGTGGTGAGCGAAGCGACTACAAAGGTGCCGACGAGGTAGGCGAGCACGTTGGTCGTGCCGAGCAAGCCAGCGACCGTGTTGGAGTGGTCGAGGTCGTTGCGGATAGCCGGCAGCAGGACGCTGTAGGTGAACCGCCCGAAGGCCTGAGCAACGACGGCCCCGAGGCCGACCAGTACAACTGCGGCCCAGCCGCTGGCGGTGCGCATCGGTTCAGCTCTGCGATTCGGCCAGGGCGGCGAGCTGCTCCCACATGGCAACCACGTTGTCGCGCGTGGTTGCACGCGCCCCGATGGAGATCCGTAGGACCGATCGCCCATCGAGCACCGTCCGTGTGAACAGCCCGATGCCCGAGGCGTTCGCTGCGTTGATCAGCGCGTCGGTTGCTTCGTCACCATCGGCGTGCGCAACGCACAACAGGTTGAGTTGGTGCGGTGCGACGATGTCCAGTTGCCTATGAGATGCGACCCAACCGGCGAGTTCCTGCGTGAGCGCAACATGCTCTCGAAGCATGGTTTGGATCGGGGCCACGCCTTCGGTCCGTAACGCAAACCACAGTTTGAGTGCGCGGAACCGTCGTCCGAGTGGCACCCCCCAGTCGCGGTAGTCGATCGCGCTGCCGGCCTGAGCGGCTTCGGATGCGAGATATGGCGGCAGGATGCTGAGCGCTCCGATCAAGGCCGAACGGTCGGCGGTCCAGAACAAGTTGCAGTCGAAGTTGATCC
>CALAHA010000244.1 GCA_937891565.1 uncultured Ilumatobacter sp.
GCCGACCACGGTGGGTTTGAGATACTGACGAGTGAGAAAGAGACCGTCCGGCTCGGCCAGGGCGGCGGCGAGATGAAACTCCTGGCGCCAGACGCCATCGATCGCGGCATCGCAGCCCTCGGCAGGATGAAGCAGGTGGCGGCCAGCTTTGGCGATGTTGATGTTGCGGCCGTCGCGACGAGCGCCGTACGAGAGGCCTCGAATCGAAACGAATTCCTCGACAGGGCACGCGACGAGATCGGAATCGACGTCGAAGTGATCAGTGGCTTCGAGGAGGCAAGATTAATCCATCTCGGTGTGCTGCAGGCCCTCGCGGTGTTTGAACAGCGCATTCTCTTGGTCGACATCGGCGGTGGAAGCACTGAGTTGCTGGTGGGCGAGGGTGCCGATCCGATCGAGGCGCGGAGCATGAAGCTTGGCGCGATACGCCTCACCGAACGGTTCTTCGCCGATGCTTTGGCCGAGGACCGAGCCCCGACCGATGGCGAGATCGACGAGTGTCGGCACTACGTCCGAGCAGCGCTTGCCCCGGTGGGTCACGAACTCGGTGGCCATCAGCCGCAAGTTGCGGTCGGGAGTTCCGGAACAGCAACCACGGTCGCTGCCATTGCAGTAGCTGCACGCGGCGACGACGTGCGTCAGATGAACGGTGTGGTGTTCTCGGCCGCGGAGCTTGCCGATGTCGTGAAACGGGTCCTCACGGCGTCAGACCGTCGAAAGGTCGATGGGCTCGACGACAAGCGGTCCGACATCATCTTGGGCGGGGTCATCTTGCTCCAGGAGGTATTCGCAGCCTTCGACCTTCAGGCGATGACGATCTCGGAATATGCACTTCGCGAAGGCGTGCTGTTCGACCGGTTCGCGTCAGGCTCGGTCCAGGACCTGCACGACCTTCGACGTCACAACCTCGTTCGCCTCGCTCAGCAACTCGATCCCGATCCCAAACACGCCGAACATACGGCGCTCCTCGCAACGCAGTTGTTCGACCGGACGAAGTCGCTGCACGGCCTTGGTGATTCTGAACGGGAGCTTCTCGACGCTGCAGCAATCGTGCACAATGTCGGACTGTTCATCAGCCACTCAAGCCACCATAAACACTCGTACTACGTCATCAGGAACAGCGAACAACTGACCGGGTTCACCGAGCATGAAGTGGAACTGATCGCTGTGCTCGCCAGATACCACCGCAAGAGTCATCCGACCGACAAGCACGACGAGTTCGCTGCGCTGGGCAAGGGTGACCAGAGGCTGATCAGGCAGCTTGCTGGAATGCTGCGTCTGGCCATCGGACTTGATCGTCGTCATGCGTGCCTCGTCGAGTCGATGCGCGTCATCATCAAGGATGGAACAGTGCGCATCGAGCCACTGGCTCCCGGCGCAGCAGACATCGACGGCGGCATCGATCTCGAGATGTATGCGGCTCGCGAAAGGTCGCGTCTGTTTGCGGAAACGTTCGACGTGACCGTCGAGATCGATGTGTCAGCGCATGACGCTGACGACGACGCGACCGACCTCGAATCCGGCTGACGCCGTTCCTCTACTACGGCCTGCGGTTATTGCGGCCAGCGATTTCAATCGGCAACGTCGAGTCGTTCGTTGGCACGGGGGATGGGCGGGTCGCCAGCTCCGCTGATCGACTGGTCAATGTCGATGCTGTTGCCCGTGGTCATGCCCGACTCCGCCGACAAGAGGAAGACAATCATGTTGGCGACCTCCCATGGCTTCACGAGGCGACCCATCGGCCGGCCGGCTTCTGCGGCCTGGAGCCAGTTGTCGGGAGCGTTCTCTTCTGTGAGCTGCACTCGGTGTTCTGACTCGGTGTCCATCCACCCAGGATTGACCTGGTTGACCCGAATGCCTTCTTGCATCAGCGAGTAGGCGAGGTTGCGCGTCATGACCGACAGCGCTCCCTTTGAGATGCTGTAGGCGGCGAGCCGGGGCTGGCCGCCGTGGCCCGACGTGGAGCCGACATTGACGATCGAGCCGGTTGCGCCGGTCCGCTGCATCAGGCGCGTCGCCGACTGGATCATGAAGTAGGGGGCCTTCACGTTGATTGCCATCATGCGATCGAAGTGGTCGTGCGTGTCGGACCAAATGGTTGAGCGGGTGGTGAGCGCAGCGACATTGACGAGGCCGTTGACGGTGCCGAATTGTTCGTCGCAGGCATCGACGATTCGCTCAGGCGCAGCAGCGTCACCCATGTCCGCTTCGACAAAAATGGTGGGCGTGCCGTCAGCGGTGAGCTCGGCGGCGAGCGAGATGCCGCGTTCGGCTGACCTTCCAGCGAGCACAAGACCAGAGGAGCCGCCGCGTTCCGCCAGCGTGCGAGCTACCTGCTCGCCGAGGCCTTGAGTTCCGCCATTGATAATCGTCACACTCATGCTGTTGTTTTAGCGCGTCTGGCATCTCTCCGCGAGAGTCCGCCGATCGTTCGCCATACTTGACGCAATGTCCGACCCGAAGACTTCGAACGATCCCGCAGCCGGAACGACAAACGACGCACGCCCGGCGGCTGCCAACTTCGTCCACGACCTCGCCGTCGAACACACCGCGCAAGGCACCTTCGGCGGCCGGGTCGTGACACGTTTCCCGCCCGAGCCGAACGGCTATCTGCACATCGGCCACGCCAAGGCGATCACTACCGACTTCGAGCTGGCCCGGGAGTTTGACGGTGTCTGCAACCTGCGCTTCGACGACACCAACCCCGAGACCGAAGACACGAGCTTCGTTGACGGCATCATCGAAGATCTGGCGTGGCTCGGCTATCCGCTCGATCGTGAACCTCTGTTCGCCAGTGACTACTTCGACCAGCTCGCTCGTTGGGCCGGCCTGCTGATCGAGCAGGGCCTCGCCTACGTCGACGACCAAGACGGCGAGACCATCTCCGAGCAGCGTGGCGGCTACGGCAACCCTGGTGTTGAGAGCCCCCACCGTGACCGTTCAGTTGCCGAGAACCTGGATCTCTTTGCTCGCATGCAGGCCGGCGAGTTTGGTGAAGGCGAGCGGGTACTGCGCGCCAAGATCGACATGCAGCACGACAACATGCAG
>CALAHA010000245.1 GCA_937891565.1 uncultured Ilumatobacter sp.
AACTCGGTGGCCTGGTCGGCGGTGTATCGAGCCTGCATCTGCTCGGAACGGTTGAGCTCGTAGAGGAATTTCTGCACGGCGTACAAGCTCATTCGTTCCACTCCAGATGCAGAGCGTCGGGGCCACGGAAGGTGATGTTCGGGAAGAAGCTGAAGTCCTGCTCGGAACCGTCGGGGTTCTGGGCGAGTCGCAGCGATGGAAGGCGCTGCGCCAGAAGTTCAAGAGCAATGCGGGCCTCCATCCGTGAGAGCCCGGCGCCCAGGCAGAAGTGGATGCCCTTGCCGAACGAAATGTGGCGGCTCGCACCACCACCCTTGAGGCCGCGGTTGATGTCAAACGTGCCTGGGTCCTCGAAGAGGTCGGGCTGGTGGTTGGCCGATGCGAAGTTGAGCATCAGCTTCGTGCCAGCCGGGAGGTCGACGCCGCCGAGCGTGGTTGCCTGGGTGGTGACACGCCGCCACGAGATCTGGCTCGACTCGAAGCGCAGTGTCTCTTCGACAGCAGCTGCTGCGAGCGACGGATCAGCACATAGCGCGTCCCACTGCTCTCGGCGGGGGAGGAGGCACCGCAGCGTGTTGCACAGCAGCGCCGTGACCGGATCGTGCCCGGCGAACGAAATGCCGTACACGACTGACTCGACCTCGCGGTACGAGATGCCGGTGCCGTTTGCCGGGTCAGGGTCGGCGTCGTGTGCGTTGAGGAGTTCGGATGTGAAGTCGTCGTGGCGCTCGTCGCGGCGCTGGGCGACGAAGTCGCGGCAGTAACGCCAGTACTCGAGCATTCCTTCGGCGATCTGGGTCTGCTCGGCAGCGGTTGGCTTGCCCCACGAGAAGGCCTTGCGGTTTCCGCACCACGACTTGATCATCCGGTCGTCTGCTTCGGGGAAGCCGATGAGGCGGAAGACAATCTCGGCGGGCAGGGGGAAAGCGAGGGCGGCCACATAGTCGGCGGAGTTGCCGCTCGCGACCATGTCGTCGAGCAAGGCCGTTGCCCGGTCACGCATGTAGTCCTCGAGTGCCTTGAGGCGGCGGTTCGAAAAACCCTGACGGGTGAAGACGCGGATGCGAGCATGATCTGGCTCGGGCCGGTTCGACATCACGGCGACTGGATCGAAGTCGTCAGCACTCAGTACAGCGCCGGCTTCCGGAGCGAGCGGGAAGATCGGGTCTTGCACGTTCGTCGAGGCGAATATGTCGGGGTTCATGAAGACGTGCTCGATGTCTTCCATTTTTGTGACCACGACATGGCCGAGTTGCTCGGCGTAGAACACCGGGTGTTCGTCGCGAAGCGCCGCGGCGATTGGGTAGGGGTCAGCCAAGTAGTCGTCGGCCAACGGCGACCACGTCGCATGCATCGGGCAGCCAGGCGGCGGAGCAGCGATCGTTTCTGGAGCGGCGTGGTAGCTGTTCGAACTCACAGGTTCTCCTGATCTCGAGGTGGTTGGTCGTCGGTTGGTTGGTCGTCGGTCGACAGTTTCGCAAGAAGGCCATACAGGACGTCGAGTTCGCCCGGGTCGAGCAGCGCGTCGATCCGGCCGTAGGCACGCTCGCTCGATGGCGCGATTTCACTGACGAGCTCGAGGCCGCCTGCGCTGATGCTGATCTCGGCGCGCCGAGCGTCGGACGCCGTGGCTCGCTCGAGCAGGCCACGCTCGTCCATCGACGCGAGCATCCGCGACAGGCTTGGCCCGAGGAGGAACGTGCGCTCGGCGAGCTCACCAACAGACAACGGGGCCTCGGCATCGCGCAGTGCTCGGAGTACGCGCCATTGCTGCTCGGTGAGGTCGTGCTCGCTGAGGGCCGGGCGGAAATAGCGCATCACGGCCTCACGGGCCCGCATGAGCGCCATGGGAAGTGAGTCTTCGAATGCCCGCAGCGGGATGGTCGCAACGAGTGCTTCACTCATCCCGGACGCCGTTTCGCAGCGTTCCGAGCCCCGGTACGTGGACCTCGATGGTGTCGCCGGGTACCAGGAACTTCGGCGGATCGAAGCGTGCGCCGGCCCCGGTGGGCGTGCCAGTAAAAATAATGTCGCCGGGCTCGAGCGTGCAGAACGTGGAGAGATATTCGATCTGGTACTCGATCGGATACGCCATGGTGGCGGGTGTGTCGGCTTGACGTAGTTCGCCGTTGACGTGCGTGGTGAGGTGCAGGTGCTCGAAGTCGCCGATCTCATCAAGCGTGACCATCCACGGCCCGATGGCCCCGGAGCTGTCCCAGTTTTTACCCTGCGTGACGTTGAACTTGGCGTGACGCACCCAGTCGCGAATCGTGCCTTCGTTACCGAGCGCGAGGCCGGCGATGTGATTGCGGGCGTCTTCGCGTTTGATGCGGCGACCGCCGGTGCCGATGACGGCGACGATTTCGCCTTCGTAGTCGAGCTGCGGGCTTTCGGGTGGGCGGACCAGGGGCTGCTCGTGGCCGGTGAACGAACTCGGGAAGCGGACGAACACACTCGGCTTGTCAGGGCTGTCTTGGCCGTCTTTGTACTCGGCGTTTCGCCCGCCGTAGTTCACGCCGATGCAAAAGATCTTTCCGGGGCGGGGGAGGGTGCGCTCGAAGGTGACGTCGCCCAGCGACAGCGTTGGCGTGGCCGATTCAGCAATGGTGTGAGCCTCACCGACACGCTCCTGGGCGAGGAGCTGAGACAGGTCGCGGACTCCATCCAGTCGATCGCCGAGGTCGATAATGCCGTCAGCTCCGTCGATCCCCGCGGCGATGCCAAAGCTGGTCCGGTTCGCTCCTGTTTCGGTTTGATGGGAGAAGCTGAGCAGTTTCATGTTGCGCTTATATCTAACATGTTATATAACTGTGGTCAATGCCTCATCTGATCGTCGAGCACTCGGCCAACGTCGAGCACGTCCCGCGTATCCTCGAAGCCGTCCACGCCGCAGCGCTCGCGACAGGTCTCGCGCCAATCGATGCACTGCGCACCCGCGCGGCCAGCCGGCAGACCTACGTCATCGGTGATCGCCATCGGGACAACGCCTTCATCGCGTTGATCGCGCGCCTCGGACCGGGCCGGAGTGCCGACGAGAAGCAGTTGCTGCTCGACGCGCTGATGGATGCCGTCGAAGCCGCCGTCGGCGAGGCAGCAGGCCACATGATGCTGAGCGTCGAGATCCAAGAAATCGACCCGTCGATGCGACTCAACCACAATCACCTGCGCGCCCACATCGGGGCGCGCATCCCCACGATCTGAAACACTCGCTGTCACACCGAGGTCTGACCTCGGTGTGACAAGACATGGAGAACGACATGGCTGCAGACAAGACCTTCGACGAATATCAGGAACTCGCATCGGCGTCGGTTGCGCGCTTCAAGGACTCCCCGCTGCAGCACTTGATTGGTGGTGTACCGGTGGTCAGCGTGAACGGCGAAACGTTTGAGAACCACTCGCCAGTCGACTCGTTGTTGCTTGGCTCGGTTGCCTCTGGCAATGCGGCTGACGTCGATGCCGCAGCGCGTGCGGCCAACGACGCGTTCGCCGACTGGTCTGGCCGCACCGGCAAAGAACGCAAGAAAATTC
>CALAHA010000246.1 GCA_937891565.1 uncultured Ilumatobacter sp.
GCACTTCTTGGCAACGACGGTGGCAACGCGTGCTGCGAGGTTGCCGAGGTTGTTGGCCAGGTCGGAGTTGTATCGGCCGACCAGCCCCTCCCAGGTGAAGTCGCCGTCGTTGCCGTAGGTGGTGTCGGCGAGCACGTAGTAGCGGAACCCGTCAAGGCCGATGTCGTCGATGAGGTCGAGCGGGTTGACGACGTTCCCGGCGGTCTTGCTCATCTTCTCGCCGCCGCTCAGCAGCCAGCCGCCGATGGCCCAACCCTTGGGCGGCTCAACGCCTGCCGACATCAGCATTGCGGGCCAGTACACGCAGTGCTGGCGGACGATGTCCTTGCCGATCAGGTGGAAGTCGGCGGGCCAATTTTCTTTGTACGCGTCGGTGCCGTCGCCGAAGCCCACCGCGGCCAGGTAGTTGGTGAGTGCATCGAACCACACGTAGGTGACGTGCTTGTCGTCCCAGGGCAGCGGGATGCCCCATTCGAGTGAGGTGCGGCTGATCGAGAAGTCACGGAGGCCCGACTTGATGAGGCCGATGGCCTCGTTGCCGCGCTGCTCGGGTGTCATCGCCGTCGGATGTGCGCCATACCAATCAAGCAGGCGATCTTCGAAACGCGACAAACGGAAGAAGTAGTTCTCCTCTTCGAAGAACTCGACTGGACGATGGTGGATCGGGCACTGATTGGCTTCGCCCTCGGCGTCTTTGTCGAGTTCGTCGTCTTGGTAGTACTCCTCACAGGCAACGCAGTACTTGCCGGCGAATTTGTCGAGTTCGATGTCGCCGGCGTCGTAGCAACGCTGCAATAGCTCGGCAACGGCCGCTTTGTGCCGCGGCTCGGTGGTGCGAATGAAGTCGTCGTTCGCGATGTTCAACTTCTCCCAGGCTGCAGCAAATTTCGGCGCAATCGAGTCGGTGAACTCCTGCGGGGTGACATTGGCTGCTTCGGCGGCCTGCTGGATTTTCAAGCCGTGTTCGTCGGTGCCGGTGAGGTACGTGACGTCGTCGCCGAGCAGCCGATGCCAGCGCGTCAAGGCGTCGCCGATGATGGTCGTGTACGCGTGGCCGAGGTGCGGTTCGGCGTTGACGTAATAGATGGGGGTCGTCACATAGAACCGAGTCACGTGTGCACGATACCGTCCGTCCGATGACCGGTACGGGTGTGTTCACAGCAGCGACGAGTGTTGAGCAGGTGGCGGCGGTGAAAGGCGACGGGACGCGCACTGCGTTCAGCGCCTCGATCAACGATGGTTGGGACATTGGCGGCAACGCCAACGGCGGTTACCTGATGGCGATTGCCGGCCGTGCGATGGTTGCAGCAGTTGGCCGCCCGCCACTGACACTGACTGCGCACTACCTGCGCCCCGCGCCTGCTGGGCCGTGCACGATCGACGTCGAACTGGTGCGCTCCGGTCGACGACTCGCCACCGCTCGGGCATCACTTCGGATTGGCGGCAAGCCAACGCTCGAGTTGCTCGGCACGTTCGGCGAGCAGCAGCCAGACGACGGCCCAACCTATGAGCGTGAAGCGCCGGTCGACATGACGCCGTACGACCAGTGCCCGATCATGCCGAGCGCAACGGAGGCAGCCGGCCCGGCATTGATGGACCGCCTTGCATTGCGCATCGATCCGGTCGACGCCGGCTTTCGGAACGGCACGGTCACGGGCGACCCGACGGTGCGTGGATGGTTCGCCCTGGCCGCCGACGAACCAATCGACGCGATTGCGTTGCTGCTGGCAGCGGATGCTTTCCCGCCGCCGATCTTCAATTCGGGGATGCCTGTTGCGTGGGTGCCGACCATCGAGTTGACCGTCCACATTCGTGGGACGCCGGCACCAGGGCCAATCCGCTGTGCGTTCCGGAGCCGCTTCATTCACGACGGGCTGGTTGATGAGGAGGGCGAGATGTGGGACAGCACGGGCAAGCTCGTCGCGCAGTCACGGCAGCTTTCGCTGATGCCGCGCGGCTGAACTTGGGCGGCTGAACTTGGGCGGCTGAACTTGGGCGGCTGAACTTGCGCGGCTGCCAGCGTTGTTCAGATCGTGAGTTGGTAGACGTCGCGTCGTGACCGGCCGGTCTGTTCTGCCACAGCGGCAGCGGCGTCGCGCTTCGACATGCCGTCGTCGATCGCTTCGTCGAGGAGACGCTGTACGTCCTCGTCAGTTGCCGGTGTGTGGTCGATCGGCACGCCGGCGAGTACGAAGACGTATTCGCCCCGTGGCTCGCCGATGTCGATCGAGCCGAGGGTGCCGCGGACGACCGTTTCGTGCAGCTTGGTCAGCTCACGAGTCACCACGATGTCGCGGTCTGGCCCGCAGGCTTCGGTGAGATCAGACAAGGTTCGAAGTACGCGATGGGGGGCTTCGTAGAGGACCGATGTCCGCGGTTCGCAAGCGAGTTCGGCGAGCCGAGTCGCCCGCTCGCGACCCTTACGCGGGAGGAACCCTTCGAACACGAACCGTGATGTGTCGAGGCCGCTGATCGTCACGGCCATAACTGCAGCGCTCGGACCGGGTACCGAACTGACGTCGTAACTGGCGTCTATTGCGGCCTTGACGAGGCGCTCACCAGGGTCAGATACGCCGGGTGTCCCGGCATCGCTGACCACTGCCACGTCGCCGCCGCTGCCGAGAACGCCGAGCACCCGATCGATCAGGTCGTGTTCAGTGTGTTCGTTGCAGACCGCCAGCCGCTTGGCTTTGACTCCGGAGTGATGGAGAAGCAATCCCGTCCGCCGAGTGTCTTCGCAGCAGACCAATTCGGCAGCAGCGAGCATTTCGATGGCCCGAGGTTGCAGGTCGCCGAGGTTGCCGATCGGAGTGGCAACAAGCCAGAGAGTGCCGCTCACTCTTTGCTCACTCTT
>CALAHA010000247.1 GCA_937891565.1 uncultured Ilumatobacter sp.
GCGCCACGTCGCTTGGCGCGGTCGGCGAAGTAGCCATCGGGGCCTCAAAGCGCGCCACGGTGATCGATGACGTCACTGCATTCACATTCCCGTCGACGCTGAGCAACGCCACCATTCGGATTCTCGGCGAGCAGCCCAGCAACGACCCAATCGTTGCTGCCGCTCAGCGAGCGTTCGTCAATTCGGTCGGCTCCATCGAAGAATTCGACGAGATCGCTGACGCTGTGCGAGCGCGCACTCCGGAGCGCGACGTCGATGCCCTCGGGCTCCAGTCGGGTGCGTACACGGCCGGGCTGGCCGTCGCCGCCGAGATGATTCTTGGCGACGTCGGAACGCGTGTCGTCACCATCTCGGTCAACGGGTTCGACACGCACAGCGAACAGTTGGAATCCCATGCTGCGCTCCTCGCTGATCTGGCGAACGGGCTGTCCCGGTTCTGGGCAACGCTCGACGACGCCGGTGCCGGCGATCGAGTTCTGCTCGCCACGACCAGCGAGTTCGGCCGACGCGTCGGCCAGAACGCCAGCGAGGGTTGTGACCACGGCGCAGCCGGCGTGTCGTTCTTGATGGGCAACGGCGTCAACGGCGCTCTGTTCGGGTCACTCGACACCGGCGACCTCCTTGACGGCGATCTTCGACCACAGCTCGATCCTCGGCTGATGTTCACCGCATGCCTCGACTGGCTCGGCGGCGACGTCGATCAGATCCTCGGCAAACGCTACGAAGACATCGCATTGCTCAAGTAAGCGAGAGCTGTGTGACCAGACTTTTGAGTCTGCGACGCCAGTCGCAGGGCCGAAGCGTGCGCCGCGTGGACCCGAGAGCAAAGCGAATTCGGGCGCCAGCCCGAAGACTTTTGAGTCTGCGACGCCAGTCGCAGGGCCGAAGCGTGCGCCGCGTGGACCCGAGAGCAAAGCGAATTCGGGCGCCAGCCCGAAGACTTTTGAGTCTGCGACGCCAGTCGCAGGGCCGACGAAGTCGGCCGTGCAGCGCAGCTGCACACTCAAAACATTGAAGTATCGGTGTCCTGGCCGAGCAGGAGCTGGCCGATCTTCTCGTTCAGCTTGGGTGCGGTCTGAATGTGCTGGGTAACGACGTGGGCGTCGCGCAAGCACCGGCCAAGCAGGCTGGTGTCATAGACCGCAGTACCGCCGGCCAACGTGAAGGCGGTGTCGGTGACTTCAGCACCGATGGTTGCCGCGTTCGTGGCGGCAAGCCTAATGCCGGTGCGCTGCTCGATTGTTGTGTCGTCGCCCGCCAGGACAGTTGCCCAAGCGGTGCCGACTTCGTCATGCAGAAAGGCGCGTGCTGACCGCAGCTTTGCTTCGGCGCGGGCGACTTCGATCTGTGTGTATCCACTTTGAGCGAGCGTCTTCGATGAGTACTGGGGCCTCTTTCCCTGTGCTATTTCGATCACCTCGTCAAGCGCGCGCCGTGCGATACCGAGGCCGACCGCGCTCACGGCCGCCGCGAGGAGTGCGAAGTTCGGGAACCGTGCGAGAGGCGTGTCGACCACTGGGTGAGTGACGCCAGGCTGCATGGTGAATTCGGCGGGAGCGAACGCGTCTTCAACCGAGTAGTCGAGCGAACCCGATCCGCGCATTCCAGAGGTGTGCCAGGTGTCGTGGAAGGTGACGTCACTTTGCGGAAACCAGCACAGGCGGAATGTGCCATCGTCGCATCGGGTTCCACCGAGCACCCATTGGCAGTGCTGCGTTCCGCTTCCCCAAGCCCAACGGCCGTCGACGCTCAATCCGTCGACACCATCAACTGATACAACGCGGCCCTTGCCGTTCGGTGCGAAGACCCCGCCGGTGACCACCTGTGGGTCTCCGTAGATCTGCTGGGCGGCACTCGCGGGCAGGAACGCTGCCATCGACGACGTGGTGGAGGCGATCATCGAGCACCACCCGGCTGCGCCGTCGGCGAAAGCGAGTGTGGCGATTGCTTCCAGAAGCGTGAGCGGGTCCGCCTCTGGGCCGCCGTATTGCGCTGGCAGACACATCCGCATCAAATCCGCATCGGTCAACGCCTTGACGGTCTCGCTCGGCAACCGCCGGTTGCGTTCTGCAAGATCGGCGTGGGCCTCGATGAGTTCAATGAGATCGTGTGCGGCATCGACGAGCGTGACCATCGCTGCACTGTAGAACCCAGCGCCAACCGCCTCACATAGTTTGCGTCGACAAATCGGTTGGCATACGCACAAAAGCTCGACGCAAACGAGGTTTTCCGACGCGTCGGGTCGATGTGATCTAGCGTCCACAGCAGGAGGTCGAGAACGTGAAGTTTGGTTTTGTGATTCCGTGGGCTGACGCCACCGACGTCGGGGACCTCGCGGCTGCAGCCGAACAAGCCGGCTGGGACGGCCTCTTCGTGTGGGAACCGGTCTGGGGTGTCGACGCGTGGATCTCGCTCGGCCTCGCCGCTGTCCGTACCTCCAAGATCAGATTGGGCACGATGCTCACAGCCCCATCACGCCGTCGGCCGTGGGAACTGGCGAGCCAGGTGGCAACCGTCGACCGCCTCTCCGCCGGTCGGGTCACCCTGTCGGTCGGCCTCGGTGCGACCAGCAGTGGATTCGACACCTTCGGCGAGGAGTGCAACCGCAAGGTGCGCGCCAAGCTCATGGACGAGTGTCTCGACGTTATGTGCGGTCTTTGGCAGGGCCAGCCCTTCGAATACGGGGGCACGCACTACACAGTAAAATCCACCGAGTTCCCGACTATCGGCCACACCGTCCAGCAACCGCGCGTCCCCATCTGGTGCGTTGGAGCCCTCGGCCGACCGAAGTCGATGCGCCGAGCACTCAGCTGGGACGGGATCATCCCGCAGGTGATCGACCCGTCAACCGAGATGGGCATCCGCCAACCAACGCTTGGCGAGGTCGCTGCACTGCGCGCCAAGATTGCTGCGCACCCCAACACCGACTTCGACATCGTCGTCGAGGGCCAGGGCACCGAGCATTCGCCGAGCGCATACAAAGACGCCGGAGCCACCTGGTGGATCGAATCGATGTGGGGTGCGATGTCCGAACACTCCCCTGTTGCGGCCGCACACGACCGGCTAATGCAGGGACCGCCCAGCTAGGTGGCTACCGTCGCGCTTCGTGACGACAATGGACTCAAGCCCCAACGAAACGGGATGGAATCTCGCCGACGTCTGGGAGACGATTGCCAGTGGACTCGGCGAGGCACTCGCCCAGCAGCAAGGCGCCCGCCAGATCAGCTGGACGGAGATGAACCGGCGCGCCAATGGCGTTGCGGCTGCCTTGCTCGCTGAGCCCGCAGCAGCGGAACAGGACAAGGTCGCCCAGTACCTCTACAACTGTCCTGAGTACCTCGAGTCGACCTTCGCTGCGTTCAAGGCGGGCTTCGCCACGGTCAATACCAACTATCGGTATGCCGCTGACGAGCTCGTCTACCTGTGGGACAACGGCGACGTCACCACCGTGGTCTTCCACGGAACCTTTGTCGACCAGATCGAGGCCATCCGTTCTCGCGTCCCGCGCATCACGACATGGCTCTGGGTCGACGACGGCGCTGGCCCGTGCCCCGACTGGGCAACGCCCTACGAAGTCGCTGCCGTTGCTGGAACCGACGAGAACGTGTCGGGGCCATGGGGCCGCTCGGGCGACCACCTGATGCTCCTGTACACCGGCGGCACCACGGGCATGCCAAAGGGCGTCATGTGGCGCCAAGACGACTTGTTCGGGGTACTCGACGCCAACAATCGCATGCGACTTCCGCCCGAGCAGGACCTCGATGCTGTTGAAACACGCGCTACCAAGCCCGGACCGCGCAATATGCCGGGGGCACCTCTGATGCATGGAACCGGCTTGTTCAATGCGATCAGCAACCTGATGGTTGGCGGCAGTATCACCACCGTCGTGGGCCGCAGTTTCAACGCCGCCGAATTCCTCGATTCCGTCGAGCAGTACGAGATCAACTCAACGTCGATCGTCGGCGATGCGTTCGCCAAGCCGATCCTCAAGGCTCTCGAGGCCGAACCTGATCGTTGGGACATCTCTTCGCTCCGCGTCATCGTGTCGTCCGGCGTGATGTGGTCAAAAGAGACCAAGGACGGCCTGCTCCGCCACAACGATCGGTTGATCATGGTCGACGCGCTCGGATCGAGCGAAGCAATCGGCATGGCGACGAACACGACGACCTCCGAGTCCGTCAGCGACCCGAACCGTCAGACTGCCCAGTTCCAACTTGGCCCCAACACGCGAGTCATCACCGACGACGGCAACGACGTTGTCCCGGGCTCTGGCGAGCGTGGCCGGGTGGCCCTCCGCGGCCGCACCCCGATTGGCTATTACAAGGACGAGGCCAAGTCGGCCGAAACCTTCGTGATCATCGGCGGCGAGCGCTATTCAATACCGGGCGACTACGCCACGGTCCAAGTCGACGGCACCGTCGCCCTCCTCGGGCGAGGAAGCCAATGCATCAACACCGGTGGCGAAAAGGTATACCCGGAAGAAGTCGAAGAGTGCCTGAAGCGGCATCCCGCCGTTGCCGACGCAGCAGTCGTGGGGTTGCCGGACGAGAAGTGGGGCGAATCGATCACTGCGCTCATAGAAACTCACCCTGGCGCCTCCGTCGAATCACAAGAGCTACGCAATCACGTCAAGGCGAACCTCGCTGCCTACAAGGCTCCGAAGGCTGTCTTCGAAATCGACACGGTCGGGCGGGCCAACAATGGAAAGCTCGACTACCGCGCCCTCAAGCAACGCGCGATCGACCTCACCGCCCAGTAGTAACGCAAGAAGAGCAGAGGGCGCGGGCGTCTCTTCAACAGCGACCAAACGGGCCTGACCCGATACACAGCTCTGGCCGGTCGCGTAGCCTCATCATGATGGATCAACCGACGGCAGCCACCTTCCGGTGGACCGACTACGACGCAATACTTTTCGACCTTGACGGCGTCATCACACCAACCGTCGAAATTCACGAGCACGCGTGGGGTGAACTGTTCGCCGACTACCAATACACCGGAGCCGACTACCTTCAATACATCGACGGCAAGCCGCGCTACGACGGCGTCCGATCGTTTCTCGCTTCGCGTGGCCTCACGCTCCCGGACGGCGATCCGTCTGACGCTCCGGGAGACACCACGGTCTGCGCAATGGGTAACCGCAAAAACGCACTCTTCAACGAAGTGCTCGAACGTGACGGCATCGCCCCGTATCCCGGTTCGGCAGCCACACTCGAGCTGCTGGTCAAGGCATCGATTCCCGACGCCATTGTGTCGTCATCGAAGAATGCCGTTCCGGTCCTCAAAGCTGCCGGGTTCAGCGGCCGATTCGGCGTCGTGATCGACGGCATTGTCGCCACCGATCAAGGGCTTGCCGGGAAGCCCGCTCCCGACAGCTACCTGCTTGGTGCCGAACGCCTCGGCGTTGACCCGGCACGAACAGTGGTCGTCGAAGATGCCACCTCCGGCGTCGCCGCGGGCGCAGCCGGACACTTTGCGGTGGTTATCGGAGTCGATCGAGGCGCCGGCCCGCAGGCGCTCCTCGACCACGGCGCGACATTCGTTGTTGCCGACCTCGACGAGCTACTGAACTACTGAACTACTGAACTGACATGGCCAACCCAACTCCCCTTTCCGAATATCGATTTCCCGTGGACCCGTGGCGGCTGACCGAACTCGAATACTGCGACGAC
>CALAHA010000248.1 GCA_937891565.1 uncultured Ilumatobacter sp.
AACGACGCGTTCGCCGACTGGTCTGGCCGCACCGGCAAAGAACGCAAGAAAATTCTGCACCGTGTTGCCGATCTGATCGAGAAGCGAGCCGACGACGTCGCCGCGGTGGAATGTGTCGACACCGGCCAGACCATTCGCTTCATGTCGGCAGCAGCGATCCGCGGTGCCGAGAACTTCCGGTTCTTTGCAGATCACGCTCCCGATGCGAACAATGGTCGGTCGATGCCCGACGAACACCACGTGAACTTCTCCAGCCGGAAGGCGCTCGGCCCCGTCGGTGTGATCACACCGTGGAACACGCCTTTCATGCTGTCGACCTGGAAGATTGCTCCGGCGCTGGCAGCCGGTTGCACGGTCGTGCACAAGCCAGCCGAGTGGAGCCCGTACTCGGCAGCGATGCTGTCGGAGATCGCACTCGAAGCAGGCCTGCCAGCGGGCGTGCTGAACACAGTGCACGGCTTCGGCGAATCAGCTGGGAAGGCGCTGACCGAGCACCCACTGATCAAGGCGATTGCGTTCGTCGGCGAGTCGTCGACCGGCTCGATGATCCAGGCGCAGGGAGCGCCGACGCTCAAGCGTGTGCACTTTGAACTTGGTGGTAAGAACCCGGTGATCGTGTTCGACGATGCCGATCTCGATCGAGCGCTCGACGCCGTCATGTTCATGATCTACAGCCTCAACGGTGAGCGCTGCACGTCGTCGAGTCGGGTGCTCATCCAGTCGACGATTCACGATGAGTTCGTGACCAAGTTGGGGGAGCGGGTGCAGGCCCTAAAGGTTGGCCATCCGCTTGACCCGTCGACTGAAATCGGGCCCCTGATCCACCCGCGGCACTGTGCCAAGGTGCGGAGCTACGAGGCCAAGGCGAACGCCGCTGGCGCAACAGTGCTGGTCGGGGGAGGCGAGCGGCAAGATCCGGACAGCTACTACGTCAACCCGATGCTGTTCACCAACGCAACGAACGACATGGCGATTGCACAGGAAGAGATCTTCGGCCCGGTACTCACTGCCATCCCGTTCGACACCGAATCCGATGCGGTCCAGTTAGCGAACGACATCGACTACGGCCTCGCCGGGTACCTCTGGACCGGCGACACCGGTCGTGCGCAACGTGTTGCCCGTGATCTTGACGCCGGGATGATCTGGGTCAACAGCCAGAACGTGCGCCACCTGCCTACGCCGTTCGGTGGCACCAAAGCCAGTGGCATCGGCCGCGATGGCGGGCCTGAATACAGTTTTGAGTTCTATATGGAAACCAAGAACATCGCCATCGCCTACGACACCCACGCAATCCCGAAGCTGGGCAAGATCTGATGGGCCTCACGCTGTCCACAGAACAGATTGCATTGCTCGCAGCCGAGCACGAAGAGGCACGAAAGACTGCGGTGCCGTGCGACCCTGTCACCCGGCGATTCCCCGACATCACCCTGGACGATGCGTACGCGATCCAGGCGGAGTGGGTTCGCCTGCAGGTCGCCAATGGCGCAGTGATCAAGGGCCACAAAATTGGGTTGACAAGTCGGGCCATGCAGATGGCTATGAATATCGACGAGCCCGACTTTGGTGCGCTACTCGACCACATGTTCATCCCGAACGGCGGCTCGATTGCCGCTGCTGATCACCTTGACCCGAAGATCGAAGTTGAGTTCGCCTTTGTGCTCCAGGACGATCTCGTTCCCCACGCACTCGGTCGCGAGTTGACGACTGATGACGTGTACGCCGCGACAAGCCATGTGGTGCCAGCGCTCGAGTTGATCGATGCTCGGTCGTACCGGGTGCATCCCGACGACGGCCGGACGCGCACGGTGCGCGACACCATCTCTGACAACGCAGCGAACTCGGGGATCATCGTCGGCGACGAACACATCTCGGTTGACGAGGCGCGCAACGGTGATCTTCGATGGGCCGGTGCAATTGCCTATCGCAACGGCGTGGTCGAAGAGACCGGGCTCGGTGCCGGAGTCCTCGACGACCCCGCAATGGGCATTGTCTGGCTCGCTAACCGGCTCCAAGGCATCGGCATCGCGCTGGCGGCGGGCGAAACGATTCTTGCCGGCTCCTTCACCCGTCCGATCGACTGCCGTGCCGGCGATCACTTCCGTGTGGACTTTGGCTACCTGGGCGCACTCACCCTCGACGTCACCTGACCGGTCACACGGGGTCAGGCACAGTGTGACCG
>CALAHA010000249.1 GCA_937891565.1 uncultured Ilumatobacter sp.
CGATCGAGATGATGTCCCCTTCAGCCACGACGACCTCGCCAACCGAGAACGAACCGTCGGCGATCTTGATCGCGTCCGCACCGACAACGGCAGGCGTACCCCAACCGCGCGCGACCACTGCAGCGTGGCTGACAAGCCCGCCTTTCGTCGTCAAAAGACCTGCGGAGACCATCATGCCGTGCACATCTGCTGGCGTCGTCTCATTGCGGACCAAGATCACTGCTTCGCCACGGTCAGCTGCGTCTGCGGCATCGTCCGAGGAGAAGTAGACCTTGCCGACCGCCGCCCCCGGTGATGCACCGAGGCCTGACGTCAAGACCGAGCCGACCGCGTCGAATTGGGCGTGGATCACGGCATCAAGGTCGGCTGGCGTGATCGAACGAACCGCTGCAGCTCGACTCTCTGGCGTGTCACCAGCGGCGATCGCCGCAACCACCGCCTGCTGCAACACTCCGCCATCTTGTGCTGCGGTATTCGTCTGGGTGTCACTCATCGATCACCATCTTGCCATCTGGGTGTAACCGCCATCTCACCGGCCTGTGGTCTCCTCACCTGCGGCTCGGGCAACGCGCCGTGGCCGTAGGCTGACAAGAATGTTGAACCTGCTGGGCTTCAAGGTGCATGTTCAGCCAGGTTTCGTGATGTTCATGCTGCTGATCATCGTGATCTACGGCAGCGAGTTCGGGCTGTGGCTGGCCGGGGCAATCGCTGTCTTCACGCTGATCCACGAACTCGGCCACGCTGTCTCGGCCAGGCGCCACGGTGCACATGCAGAAATCTCGCTCGGCTTCCTCGCCGGCTACGCCTCGTATGTTCCCACCCGGCCAATCTCACGCTCCGGCCACGCGACCATTTCCTTCGCTGGACCGGCTATCCACATCGCCACAAGCGTCGCCGTACTGTTGGTACTCGGGGCAAACCCGCTCAATCAGAGCTCTTTCAACGACTCGGCACCGACATTCGCCATCTGGTGGGCCGGCCCGGCGATCGGCATGCTCAACCTCATCCCGATCTTGCCGCTCGACGGCGGAAACATCATGTTGCAGGGCCTCGATCGCCTGCTGCCCGGCCGGGCACAGCGGTTCATGCTGCTCTTTTCGATCACCCTGACCGGCAGTGCCGCCGCGTTGATGTTCTTCTCCGACCAGTTCCGAGGCTTCGCCATCTTCATCGGATTCTTGATGGTCACGCAGCTGCAAATGCTCGGGTCGTCGAAAGAGCCGATCTCTCCGTGGACCGCTGCTCATCACGCCCTCGAAGCTGGCAAGCCAACGAAGGCGCGACGCTTGCTGATCGCGGCCCTGAGCCACTCCCGGCCCGACGCGGCGCCAGCGCTCCTCTCGATTCCTGCCGACAACCTTGCATCACTCGTTGATCTGCTTCCCGCCCCCACGCCCTTCGGCGATCCGACGAACGAGTATCTGCTCGCCAACGTGCTGATCTCACTCGGCAGGTTCGAAGATGCAGCCCACTACGCCTCTGGCAGCTTCGAACGGAACCCAAACACGTTAAGCGCTTCAGCTGTTGCTCGTGCGTCTGGTGCGCTTGGCGACCAGGGCACCGCAATCGGCTGGCTGCGCGCTGCTGCCGAGGCCGGTACCTCGCCCATCGGGTTGGCTTCCGTGATCGACGGTTCACCCGAGCTGATCGGGCTCCGCCAGCACCCTGACGTGCAGGCGATTCGACGATCACTCGCCGCTACCTAACCTCAATCTCAATCTCAATCTCAACCCGGGCGGGCCTCAGACCGAGTGGGCGGGGATACGACCGAGGTCGCTACTGCGCTTCACGTACGCCAGTGCAGTAGTCCCGTCGATGCTGGTGACCTCGGCGACATCGTCGATCACATCACCAACCGACGTGCCTGCAGCCACCTCAAGGATGCGCAGCGTCTTCGGCGCATCCGCTCCGCGGCTGTCCATCCGTTCGACCAATTCCTGGCCCGGGTAGCAGCCCTTGGTGAAGTTCACAGCGAGCAGCACGACGCCGGTGGTCGCCGGAATGGTTTCACCAGGAATGATCTCGGCGCCCATGCGCGGCCAGCCGGCCGCAATCCGGGCGCTCTCATGAGTTGCTGATGGCACGTCGCACTCGGCAAATGCCAGCTCGGTCTCGGCCTTGACGCGGATCTTGAAGCGGTTGATGCGCGTCAGTAAGTGTTCCCCAAAGCCAGCGTCGGTGTCGAGGACGAACGCCGTCTCGGCGGTGCGCGTAATGCGAGCCAAGGCGTCGACCTTGCCGGTTGGTGCGAGCACGAATGTCCAGCGGGTTTCGCCGACCGCAATGTCTCGGATCTCTTGGGCGATCTGCGACTGGAGGTAGGTGAGGGCGTCGTCGCCAATCACCGTGATGCGGTCTCGGGCAGTGTCATCGATGAACGGCAGGTCAGCAGGGTTGTCCATGTCTCCAGTCTGCCGTGATCCGACGGGAGTCCCCGGCTGATCTGGCACACTGTGCCAGCCACAGTGTGACTGGTCAGGCCTGGGTGCCGGCTGCGGTGCGCGCCTTGGTCATGCGGCGTGCCCCGGGGATCGCTGCGAGCAGTGCTGCTGCCTTGTTGCGGCATTCGAGGTCTTCATCTTCAGGCACCGAGTCGGCAACGACACCAGCACCGGCTTGCAGGCTGGCGGTCTTGCCATCGCCCGTGATGAACATGGTGCGAATAGCGATCGCTGTGTCGAGGTTGCCCGACCAGTCGATGTAGCCGACCACTCCCCCATACGGGCCGCGCTTGACCGGTTCGAGTTCGTCAATAATTTCCATTGCCCGCACCTTCGGCGCTCCCGAGAGCGTGCCGGCGGGCAACGTGGCACGCAGAACGTCGATTGGACCAAGATCGTCACGAAGTTCACCTGACACCTGCGAGGTCATGTGCATGACGTGGCTGTAACGCTCGAGCGTCATCAGTTCGTCCACCTGCACTGTGCCGTATTTGGAGACACGGCCGACATCGTTACGGGCGAGGTCAACGAGCATGACGTGCTCGGCGCGCTCCTTCGGATGTTCGATCAGTTCGGCAGCCATCAGGCGATCGTGCTCGTCGTTCTTGCCACGACGGCGCGTCCCGGCGATCGGGCGCGAGACGACCTTGCGGTCGAGTAACTGCACCATTGGCTCGGGTGACGAACCGACGATCGTCAGCTCGTCGTGCTTGACGTAGTACATGTACGGCGACGGGTTGACTTGGCGCAGCACACGATAGAAATCGAACGGGTCCGCTTCGAGTTCGATGTCATAACGCTGAGCCAACACGACCTGGAAGATGTCGCCGGCCACGATGTACTCCTTGGCCACTTCGACCGCACGCTGATACATGCCATCCGGCATGGTCGATGCGAGAGTCGGTAGATCGTCGTCGAGTGTTGGAGGCGCAACCGGCGTGTACGGGAGCGGCTGGGCCAGGTCGCTGACAGCTTGGACGACGCGTTCGACTGCTGCGTCGTATGCCGCATCGAGTTCGTCGGTGTTCAAGCCGAGCGTCGCGACGCTCTCGATGAGGTACACCCGCTGACGCCAATGGTC
>CALAHA010000250.1 GCA_937891565.1 uncultured Ilumatobacter sp.
GTCGGGCGCTACAAGATCAACCGCAAGCTCGGCGAAGAGCTCGGCCGTGTTGGAGCGCTGTTCGGCCTCGAAGGTGGCCTCAACGCCGAAGGCGAGCCGCTACTCGATTACCCCGAAGAGGGCCAGAACGTACTCAGCCGCTGCGAAGTGCTCGCAACGATCAGCTACATGCTGCACCTCGTCAAGCAGGAGCCGGGCTACCGACTCGACGACCAGGACCACTTCGCCAACCGTCGCATCCGCAGCGTCGGCGAATTGATCCAAAACCAGGTCCGCATCGGCCTGAGCCGTATGGAGCGTGTCGTGCGTGAGCGCATGACGACGCAGGACGTCGAGGCAATCACGCCGCAGACACTCATCAACATTCGCCCGGTCGTCGCTGCGATTAAAGAGTTCTTCGGAACTTCGCAGCTCTCGCAGTTCATGGACCAGGTCAACCCGCTGTCGGGTCTGACTCACCGTCGACGTCTCTCGGCACTCGGACCTGGCGGTCTGTCCCGTGAGCGCGCCGGCTTCGAAGTCCGAGACGTTCACTTCAGTCATTACGGCCGGATGTGCCCGATCGAGACCCCGGAAGGCCCCAACATTGGCTTGATCGGTGGCCTGTCGTGCTACGCCCGAGTCAACGAGTTCGGCTTCATCGAGTCGCCGTACCGTCAGGTCAAGGACGGCAAGGTCACGGGCGAAATCGTCTACATGGCCGCCGACGAAGAAGAGAACTACGTGGTCGCCCAGGCGAACACTCCGGTCAAGGACGACGGCAGCCTCGCTGATGAGCGCGTGCTCGTCCGTCGTTCACCGCAGGCCGCCAGCCTCGAGGATCTACGCAAGATGCTTGAAGCTGAGAGCTTCTTCGGTGCCACCACCGACATTGGCTATGTTCCCCCGGCAGAGGTCGACTTCATCGACGTCAGCCCGAAGCAGATCGTGTCCGTTGCTACGGCGCTCATTCCGTTCCTCGAGCACGACGACGCCAACCGTGCCCTCATGGGGGCCAACATGCAGCGGCAGGCTGTTCCTTTGCTCCGTGCCGAGGCGCCGTACATCGGTACCGGCATCGAGAATCGTGCCGCCCGCGATGCCGCCGATTTGATTATGGCGGAAGACGACGGTGAGGTCACCGACGTCTCGGGCGAGTCAATCTCCGTGCTGTATAAGACGCTCGGTAAGCGGACCTACAAGCTTTCCAAGTTCCGTCGCTCCAACCAGGACACGTGTATTAACCAACGTGTTCGTGTCAACGAAGGCGACAAGGTCACGACCGGCGTCATCCTCGCTGACGGGCCGTCGACCGACCAGGGCGAATTGGCACTGGGCAAGAACCTGCTTGTGGCTTTCATCCCTTGGGAGGGCTACAACTTCGAGGATGCGATCATCCTTTCGGAGCGCCTGGTGAAGGACGACGTGCTCACGTCGATCCACATCAAGGAGCACGAAGTCGATGCTCGTGACACGAAGCTCGGCCCGGAAGAGATTTCCCGTGACATCCCGAACCTGAGCGACGACATCCTCGCTGACCTCGACGACCGCGGCATCATCCGCGTAGGCGCTGACGTTGGTCCGGGCGATGTCCTCGTTGGCAAGGTCACGCCAAAGGGTGAAACTGAACTGACGCCAGAAGAGCGTCTGCTCCGTGCGATCTTCGGTGAGAAGGCCCGCGAAGTTCGCGACACCTCGCTCAAGGTGCCGCACGGCATGACCGGCAAGGTCATCGACGTCAAGGTGTTCAACCGTGACGACGGCGACGAGCTGCCCCCAGGCGTGAACCAGCTCGTGCGGGTCTACGTGGCGCAGAAGCGCAAGATTTCAGTGGGTGACAAGCTCGCTGGGCGACACGGCAACAAGGGCGTTATCTCTAAGATCCTCCCGATCGAAGACATGCCGTACAACGAAGACGGCCAGCCCGTCGACATCATTTTGAACCCGCTGGGTGTTCCGTCCCGCATGAACGTCGGTCAGGTGCTCGAAGCGCACCTCGGCTACTGCGCACGCTGGGGTTGGACCAACCCGGATGGCACGCAGATCGGCGACGACCCGATCCGTGGCACCGAGACCAAGACCCGCCCGAACACCAAGCCCGCCACTTTCGTGGCAACGCCGGTGTTCGATGGCGCCAAATGGGACGAGACAGAGAAGGCCGGCAAGCACCCGGTCATCCAGAACATCCTCGAGAACCTCAACGTCGAGTCGGCGTCGGGCGCTCGTCTGGTTGGCACCGACGGCAAGATGACGTTGTACAACGGTCGCACCGGCGATGCGTACGACAACCCGATCACCTGCGGCTACATGTACATCTTGAAGTTGGCCCACTTGGTCGACGACAAAATTCACGCACGCTCCACCGGCCCGTACTCGATGATCACGCAGCAGCCGCTGGGTGGTAAGGCTCAGTTCGGCGGCCAGCGCTTCGGTGAGATGGAAGTGTGGGCACTCGAGGCTTACGGCGCGGCGTACTGCTTGCAGGAACTGCTCACCATCAAGTCTGACGATGTGCTCGGCCGTGTCCGGGTGTATGAGTCGATTGTCAAGGGGGACAACATCCCCGAGCCGGGTGTGCCCGAGTCGTTCAAGGTGCTGATGAAGGAGATGCAGGCGCTCTGCATCAACGTCGAAGTGCTGACCAAGGACGGCCAAGAGATCGAAATGCGCGACTTGGACGACGAAGTCTTCCGCGCTGCCGAAGAACTCGGCATCGACATCTCACGCCCCGAGCGCGGCACCGACGAAGACGACGCTCGCCGCGAACGCGAAAAAGCGGAGCGAGCCGGAAACTTCCGCTGAGTTTCAGTTGGGGTCTGACCCCAACTGAAGCGGCAGTCGCCGACCTGAAATCTCCGGAAGGTTTCAGTTGGGGGTCAGACCCCAACTGAAACCGTCCGATGAACCCCGAACACCCAGAGCAACCGACAAAAGGGAAACCACATGCTCGACGTCAACATGTTCGACCAACTGAAAATCGGCCTCGCTGAGGCAGACCAGATTCGTAACTGGTCACACGGCGAAGTGAAGAAGCCGGAGACAATCAACTACCGCACACTCCGTCCCGAGAAGGACGGCCTGTTCTGCGAGAAGATCTTCGGGCCAACTCGCGACTGGGAGTGCTACTGCGGCAAGTACAAGCGCGTCCGCTTCAAGGGCATCATCTGCGAGCGCTGTGGCGTCGAAGTCACGCGCTCCAAGGTCCGCCGCGACCGGATGGGCCACATCGAGCTGGCCGCACCGGCCGTGCACATCTGGTACCTCCGCGGTACCCGGTCGTGGCTCGCGTACCTCCTGGCTGGCATCGAGCCCAAGGAAGAGCTCAAAGCGAAGATGCTCGAAAAGGTCATCTACTTCGCTGCGCACCTCGTCAGCTGGGTCGACGAAGACGGCCGCCACGAAGCACTCCCGAGCCTCGAGGCCGAGTACCTCGAAGAGCTTGAGGCCATCAACAAAGAACTTGAAATCGCGATCGATCGTCGGTTCAAGGATCTCGAAGAGGTCGTCGCTGCAGCTGAGAAGGAAGGCGCCAAGCCCGCCGATCTCAAGAAGCTCCAGCGCGAAGGCGACAAGGATCTCGAAAGCATCCGCGAGCGCTACGCCATCGAGCTCGATCTCGTCGCGCGCACATGGGACGAATTCAAAAGCGTCCACTCCCGCAAGATCATCGAAGACGAGATGTTGTGGCGTGAAATGCGCGACAAGTACGGCGAGTACTTCGAGGGCGGCACCGGTGCCGAGGCTATTAAGCAGCTCATCAACCGGATCGACTTCGACGAAGAAGAGATCAAGCTCCGCGATGCGATTGATGTTGGCGACTCCGGTCGCAAGCCGCTCAGCGCACAGCGCAAGCAGAAGGCCATCAAGCGCCTGAAGATTGTTGCCTCGTTTAACCGTCGCGACGAAAACGGTCGCCGCGAAAACGATCCGATGGCCATGATCCTCGACGTCGTCCCGGTCATCCCGCCGGAACTCCGCCCGATGGTGCAGCTCGACGGTGGCCGCTTCGCGACATCCGACCTCAACGAT
>CALAHA010000251.1 GCA_937891565.1 uncultured Ilumatobacter sp.
CACTCACCCTCGACGTCACCTGACCGGTCACACGGGGTCAGGCACAGTGTGACCGGTCAGGCCCGATTGGCGTCGGCGAGCGAGTTGCTTTGTCTCGCGTGGCACCTGGGGCGAGACGCAACTACTGTCTCGCCTGATGAGTGTGACCGGGTCAAATATTTCCGTCGATCAGAGTCAGGCAAGCGGCCGTCGATCGTGGGCGTTGGGTGCCGGAACATGTCTGTTTCTGGCGGTGGTTGTTGGTGCCTGTGGACTGGGGGCAGGGAGCGATCGCGCCGTGCCGACAGGCGATGGAGATTCAACAGCGACGGCCGAGGTTGCCACCACGACCTCGGAGGTGGTGGCCACGACAACAGCGCCTGCGGCAATGTCGCCCGGCGCGGTGTCGTTTGCATCGAGCATCCAACCGATCATCACCGAGACTTGCGCGAGCTGCCACACGGGCGATGGGCCGGGCACGCAGCACGTCCGCTTCGACACGGCCGACGACGTGTCGCGCGCTGCGTTCGCGATCGCCATCGTGACCGAGACTCGCTTCATGCCGCCATGGCCAGCGAGCGATGAGAGCGTCCCGTTTGACCATGACTGGAGCCTGACCGACGAAGAAATAGCGACGATCCTTCGTTGGGACGATGACGGTGCCCCACTTGATGTCGATCCAAGCACCGAGATGATCCCGGTCAACGGTGTTGTCGGGCTCAATGACCCCGACCTCGTCATGCAGGCTGACGGCAGCTACGACGGCGAGTTCGGGCAACCCGACGAGTACCGCTGCTTTGTCTATGACCCCGAGCTGACCGAATCGACGTTTGTGTCGGACATGGAGTTCAGCCCGCAGCAGACGCAGGTTGTCCACCATGCCGTTGGCTTCGTCGTTCCAGCGTCAGAGCGAGCTTCCGTCGAGGAACGTAATGGCGCCGACGGCCAGGGTGGCTGGACCTGCTTCGGGTTCAGCCCCGGCAATGGCGCAGATCTGATCTTTACCTGGGCGCCCGGCACCGATCCAACCGTCTTCCCCGATGGCACCGGCCTCGAGATGGAAGCGGGCGATTTCTTCGTTCTGCAGACGCACTACCACTTCGGCGTTGAGGCCGACGCCGACCGATCGACCTTTGCGGTCAATTTCGCTACGGGCGCCGATGTTGATCCGATCGACCTCTTCACGTACTTGGCGCCGGCTGAGATCCCGTGCGGCGAAGGCGAAGAAGGCCCGCTCTGTGACCGTGATGCGGCCCGCCAGAAGGCCATCGATGCCTACGGCCGGGAAGGTGTGCTCGCCGATGCACTGATCCGCGGCTGCGGCAACCCACTCGACGCGCCCGACGGTTTCGTCGACGGTGTAGCGAAGTCAAGCTGCACGTGGCCGGTGGTGAATCCCGGAGAGATCATTTCGGTTTTTGGGCACGAGCACGAGATCGGCGCAAGCTTCAAGATGACGCTGAACCCGGATACGCCCGAAGAGCGGGTGCTGCTCGATATCCCGGTGTGGGACTTCGACTGGCAGCTGATCTATGAGCCGACCGACAGCATCGTCATCGACAGGGGCGACACCATCCGGATCGAGTGCACCTGGGACCGGGCGCTCCGTGACCCGCTACTCGAACCTGCCTATGTCCTGTGGGCCGATGGCACTGATGATGAAATGTGCTTCTCGTCGGTCGTCACTCGCCCGGTCTGAGTCAGATCGTGGCTGGCGACGGCTCGGCCGGCGTGAGCTCTTGGTATGTGTCGATCTTGCGGAGCGACGGGAAGATCAATGCGAAGGACGCTGCAATCGCCACGGTGATCAGCCCGCCGCCGGCAATTGCCCAGGGAAGTCCGAGTGCTCGCGCCGCCACGCCGCTTTCGAAGGCTCCAAGTTCGTTTGAAGCGCCGATGAACACACCCTCGACTGCGTTGACGCGGCCGAGCTGGTGGTCGGGAGTCACCAGCGGGACAATTGCGCCGCGGATGTTCATCGAGACCATGTCGGCGGCGGTGATCACGATGAGCGCAATGAAGGCGACCGCGTAGTTGCGGGTCAGGCCGAAGACGACGGTGCCAGCACCGAAGATGCCGACGACCCAGAGCAACGTCGGCCCGACCCGGCGGACCACCGGCCGAAACGTCAGCACGATCGCCATACCGGCTGCGCCGATGCCTGGTGCAGCGCGCAACCAGCCGTAGGCAATGTCGCCGACGCCGAGCCGTTCGCTCGCCACTGCCGGGATCAGCGCGACGGCCCCGCCGAACAACACCGCGAACAGATCGAGCGAGATGACGCTGAGGACGATCGGTGTGCGGCGGACGAAGGTGAGACCTTCGACGGCGCTTGACCAAGTCGGCCGATCAAGGTTGCGCTCCGGCTCGCGGTTGTAGTGCAGCTTGATCAGCGGAAGGATCGCAGCGAATTGCAGCGAGGCGGCAATGCCATATGCCCACGAGGCGCTGAGGCTGTAGAGAAAGCCGCCCATGATCGGGCCGACGATCGTTGCGGCGGTGAATGTGCCCATCCAGAGGGGCATCACCTTGGGAAATGCTGCGACAGGCGTGATGAATGGGGCGATCGAGCGACGCGCCGGCACAAGGATTGCGTCGGCGGTACCGAGCACTGCGGCGATCGCGAACAGTTTCCACACTGCGGCTGATCCACTGATGCTGAAGACGACGAGAGCGAGCGTCGCAGCACCACGGCAGAACAAGCCGATTGCTGAGATTCGGCGGCGGTCAAACCGGTCAGCGATGTATCCGCTGACGAGGACAAGCAGGAGCGCTGGCAAGAACTGGGCGAGGCCGATGAACCCGATGTCG
>CALAHA010000252.1 GCA_937891565.1 uncultured Ilumatobacter sp.
TGGTCTCGCCGTTGATTGTGACCGATGAACCAGTGAAGGCGTAGAGGACGCGGTTGGTGTCGGCGCCAGTTGCGGCCGGCATGGTCCATGACGCACCCGGGTCGAAGCGGAGGTGCCAGATCGCGACGTCGGCCTCAGCGCGGGCGGCCCATGAGTTGGGTGGCGGTGCCTGCGCCGTGACGCGATCAGCGCCATCAGCTCGATCTTGAGATGCCAGCGATCCGGCAATCACGGTGACGTCGACCAGTTGGCCGTCCGGTCCGGCCTCGACAACGGTCGGGGTGTCGTGGCTCCAGAGCATCGTGAAGTACGGATCGACCATTTTGTCGACGGCTGGCAGGTTCAGCCAGATCTGGAACAGCTCGAGCGGGTTCTTCTCATCGCGGTTGAGCATCGGGAACATCTCGCAATGCACGATGCCTTTGCCGGCAGTCATCCACTGGGTGTCGCCGCTGCCGAAACGTGCCGTGGCGCCCATTGAGTCGCTGTGATCGCAGACACCGGTACGCACGTAGGTAATCGTCTCGAAGCCGCGGTGCGGGTGCTGCGGGAAGCCCGGCACGTTTTTGCCGTGGTACATGTTCCAGCCGTCGATGCCGTCGAAGTCCTGACCGATATTGCGCGAGTTCAGCGACGCATCAGGCTCAAGCTCCACCGTCCCATTGGGGTAGTCATCGAGGTGGTGTGCGCAGAACAAGAACGGGTCGAGCGTGGGCCATTGCGTGCCGAGTTGGAACGTCTGGAGGATCGAGGCCATAGCAGCATCATAGCGACCATTACTTGCGTGCACAACTAAATAAATCCCACCGAAATGGAGACCGTTTTGCATCGTCAGCGCCTTGTGTTGGTCTCAGTTTCGGCGTGATCTGCCCAGTTGGAGTGCCGTTGCGGGACGATTAGCTCTGGCGGGTGTAGATCAGGTCAGTGGGTGGGCGACCAGCGTCAAGGCCGCGCTGTTCGAACCGGGTGAGCGGGCGCCAGTCGGGGCGCGCCACGATGCCACCGGCGAGCCGTTCCTCGCCATTGCACACCTCGGCCATCTGCTCGGCGTAGTCGGCAATGTCGGTTGCGAGGTGCAGTTGACCGCCGACTTCGAGCCGGTTGATCAGTGCCTCGACCACGTCGGATCGCACGAGGCGCCGGGCGTGGTGGCGCTTCTTCGTCCACGGATCAGGGAAATAGATTCGCACACCTGCAAGCGAGTCGAGTGGGACCCGAAGCAAAAAGCGGAGGACATCTCCGTGGACCGCGCGGACGTGTGGCAGCGGGTCGTTCTCGATGGCGTCGAGTACTGCCACCACACCTGGTGTGTGGACTTCGATCCCAACGATCGCAGTGCCCGAATCGGAGCGGGCCATGTCGATGGTGCCTTCGCCGCGGCCGAAGCCGATGTCGAGAACTACGGGGCGCCCGCCGAACACTTCGTTCCAGTCGAGCAGTTCGCCGCTCTGGTCGAGACCCCACCGCTCGAGCCACGTGTCGAACTCGGCTTGGCGCTGTTCTGACATGGCGCGACGCCGTGGCTTGAATGTGTTGTTCGGCCGGGGAACGACACGATCTGGTCCTGCCGCTGGTCCGAGCATGCCCCGCAAGCTATCGGCGCCCCGAAATGGAGACCGCCTCTCTCGTCCTGTGCGGTGTTTCGATCTCAGTTTCGGTGAAGCCATTGACTCTGCCCGAAACTGAGACTGTTGCGCATGGCCAGCGCGGCGCAATGGTCTCCATTTTGGGTGAGGTGGAGAGGTGGAGAGGTGGTGGTGAGGTGGTGAGGTGGTCGTGAGCCCAACTTCCTGCTGGAACTTGCTTCAGCACTGTGTACACCTTGCCGTGTCTGAGATATTGCCCTATCGACGGCGAACGACCGGGTACTGACCCCACACTGATGCCGTGGGTAAAACAGTTGGAGATCTGCAGCAGGCTGCGGCGCGGCGGGTCATTCGGCGGCAGGCGGCATCAATCGTTGCCGCGGTGGCCCCGTTCGGCATCGTGTTCGGTGCATCGGCCGCAACCGCTGGGTTCACGCTGCTCGAAGCGATCGGATTCTCCGCGCTGATCTTCGGCGGGAGTTCGCAATTCGCCGCCGCTGAGATACTTGGTGACGGTGGTTCGATCGCGTCGGCGGCAGTCGCTGGGCTCTTACTCAACGTTCGTTCGCTCGCCTTTGGGGTCATCATGGCGCCGGCCCTCACGGGCGCGTTTTGGCAGCGCGCGGCGATGTCACAGCTCATGATCGACGAATCAACGGCAGTCGGAACCTCGACCACCGACCCGGCACTGCGCCGGTACGGATATTTGTGTGCAGGAATTGGCGTCTTCGTTGTCTGGAACATCACCACGGTGCTTGGTCATCTCGTTTTTTCCGATGCCGGCGATCTGATCAACGACTTGGGCCTCGATGCCGCCGGGCCGGCTGCTTTCTTGGCACTTCTTTGGCCGCGGCTGCGGCAACGTCCACAGCTACGGACCGCAATCGCTGGCGCAGTGATTGCCCTGGTGCTCGTGCCGATCGCGCCGCCGGGCGTGCCGATTTTGGCGGCGATTGCCGGTGTCGTCGTTGCGGGCCGGCAGACGCCAGCAGTGAAAGAAGGGGCAGGCAGTGAGTGACGCTGTGGCGGTCTTGATGATCATGACAATCGGCACCTACGCGCTCAAGTCCGTCGGTCCGCTCGTGCTGGGTGCCCGCTTGTTACCGGTCAGAGTCCAGGCGCTCGTCGACCTCCTGCCAGCCGCCTTGCTTGCAGCTCTGACGCTGGTGTCGACGGTGGGTTCAGGTGCATCAATCTCGATCGATGCACGTCTTGTCGGTGTCGTCGTCGCCGGGATCGCGCTCTGGCGGCGAGCCCCATTCGTTCTTGTCGTGCTGGTCGCAGCGGCTGCAACAGCGCTCGTCCGTCTCCTGGCGTGATGTCCCGCCGCCGGCCAGCTTTGCTTCATCTGCAGCTCATACAAGCTGCCCAATCCCATTGCGCGAACATTCTCACCGGCAAGTTCGTCCCTATCGGGATCGTCGCTGCACCCGACTCATTCGGCCGTAGGTGTCGCAATCAGAAGGCGTTGGGCACCTCTGCTGATCGTAGGCAGGCGAGTGCGTGGGCGAAGAGATCTTCCTTCAGGATGTTCAGCGTCTTATGGGCCGTTGGTGACAGCGTTTGGGCGAGCTCGATGGCGGCAGGAAGCAAGCCACTTTCGTCGTGGAGCGAATCGGCGATACCGCCGGCAAGCGCCTCGGGGCCGTTGAACCGATGCGCAGTGAGGATTGCCTTGCGGGCGGTCTGGATCGGCAAGCGACCCGACAGCAGCGCCTGCATCCCCGGCGTGAATCGCATCTTTAAGAGCAACTCGTTGACGCACCAGAACCCGCGGTCTTCGCGCATCAACACGTGGTCGTGAGCGAGCGCGAACATGCCTCCTCCGGCGAATGCGTGGCCGTTGAGCGCGGCGATCGTGGGAATTGGCAAGGACATCATTCGGGCCCACATCCGTTGCAGGTCGGCAACCATTGCCATTGGGTCGGCAATGTCGGGGTCCTGAAACGCCGCGCTGAGCCACCCGAGATCGAGGCCGTTCGAGAAGAACTTGCCGGTTCCGGTCGTGACCAGCGCGCACAACGCATCAGGTCCGGCCGCTGCTGCTTCGACCTCGTCGAGTACCGCGTTCCACGCCGCCACCGAAGTGGGGTTGAAGCGATTCTCGCCGTCGTTCATCGTCGCGACGAACACGTCGCCTTCTTTACGGAGTTCGACCATCCGGTGAACCGTAGACGGCAGGACGTCCGCCAACCCAGCGGGCGGGTGCCGGTTGGGCGCCACGAACGAGGCGGCCAGGGAGGGCACCTGTGGCTTCGCCGTTGCGGTAGGTCTCGACGCCGGCGACGAACGTGTGCGCCCACCCCTCGGCGCGCTGCAACAGCCGCTTGCCACCCGCTGGGAGGTCGGCGACAATCTCCGGTTTATGCAACCGCAGATTGTCGTAGTCGACGATGTTGATGTCGGCTCGGTAACCGGGGGCGAGTACGCCCCGGTCGAACAAGCCGACTGTCTGGGCGGTATCTCGGCAGTGCTGCTGTACGAGGTACGGCAGAGGCAGGGTGCCGCGTTTCCGATCGCGACCCCAGTAGGCGAGCAATGTGGTCGGAAAGGATCCGTCGCAGATCGTGCCGACATGGGCACCGCCGTCGCCGAGACCCGGCACGGTGAACGGGTGACTCAACATCTCGTGCAGGCCGTCGAGCGCGCCGTCGACGTAGTTGAGAAAGGGGAGGTAGATCAGGCCCTTGCCATCGCCGACGCCGTGGTTGTCGAGCATCGCGTCGAGGGCGAACTCTTCGGGGGCGACCCCTGCCCGGGCGGCGCGAGCTGCGATTGACTCCTCGAGTGACGGCTCGTAGTCGGGTTCGTCGGCCATCTCAAACAGCACGTCGAAGCGCCCGATGAGGTTCGCGCCAAGCTTGGCTTTGGAACGTTCCCCGGCTTCGGTCAGGAGCCGCGCCCGAAAGTCGGGATCGAGCAGCTGAGCGATTTTGTCGGGCAATGGGAGGTCGGCGATCTCACGGTAAACCGGGTTCGTCAGGAACGGATTGAGCGTGCATTCCAAGCCGAGAATCAAACCCACGGCGCGCGCTGCCACCTGGCCGGTCAACGCAAGGCCGTCGGCGCGCGCTGCGCTGATGTGATCGAGCCAGACCCGGAAGTCGTCGGGCGCCATCGGATTCCTCACGACCGAGATGGACAACGGACGACCCGAGCGCTCCATCATCAACCGTAAGGTCGCGAATTCGGCGTCGACATCGAGGAAGTCAGACACGACTTGGAGGACACCGCTGCCTGCAGCGCCGACACCTTCGGCGATACCGATCAGTTCGTCGGGCGCAGCGGTGAGCGTGGGCGTGTATGCGCCCGTCGACGTCTTGTGGTTTCGGGTTCGGCTGGTGGTGAATCCGAGCGCACCGGCTTCGATGCCCTCGCGGGCGAGTTCGGCCATTGCAGCGATGTCGTCAGCAGTGGCGTCTTCGTGGTTGGCGCCGCGTTCGCCCATGACGTGGAGTCGCAGTGCGCCGTGGGGAACCTGGGCAGCGATGTCGATGTCGTGCGGCCGTTCGTCGACCGCGTCGAGAAACTCGCCAAAGGTGCTCCAGTTCCACTGCAGCCCTTCGTGGAGGGCTGCGCCGGGAATGTCCTCGACGCCTTCCATCAGCTCGATGAGCTTGTCGTGGTTCGATGCGACCACTGGGGCAAAGCCCACACCGCAGTTGCCCATCACCGCAGTGGTGACGCCGTGCCAGGAGGACGGGTGCATCCGCGAGTCCCAGGTGGCCTGGCCGTCGTAGTGGGCATGGATGTCGACGATGCCGGGAATCACGAGCAAGCCCGACGCGTTGACCACAGTGTCGGCTGTGCCCTTGAGGTCGGTGCCCACTGCGACGATGACGCCGTTGCTGACGGCGATGTCAGCAATTCGTGCGTCGGCCCCCGTGCCGTCGATCACTGAACCGCCGCGAATCAGAAGGTCATAATCAGCCATGTCACAGTCTTGCGGAGTTGTTGTCAGAGAGAACGACCGAAGCTCCGTGCCACTGGTTCGTCCGCGTTGGGATCTTCGGTGATCGAGTCATCGAAGTTCGAAATATCGTCGAGCGCCTCGGCGACGTTGCAGCGGTCATCGACCTCAGTTTCGACGTGTCACGGGCTTTGTCGGTCCGAACGGATCGGGCAAGAGTATGACGACGCGCTGCAGAACATTTCGACTGCGGTAACGACTCGGTCGACATCTTCGTCGGTGATCTCGATCGAAAGGGCGATGAAACCTCGGCGTGCGGTGTAGATGCCGGCGGCGAGAAGGTGAAAAAAGAGGAGCTCCTTGAGACGGTCGTCGGCGTCGGCGAGATCGTTCGCAGAGTTCACCGGGCCAGCGATGCCGTGGAGGTTCATGAGGGAACCGACACCGGTGACGCACATTGGCATCTGGTGGTCGGCGAAGACCGCGTTCAGGCGGTCGCGGAGGTCGTTACCTCGATGGTTCGTTGCGTGCAGGACGTCGGCAGTGAGTACTTCGGTCAGCGCTGCAACGCCGCCTGCCATCGACGCCACGTTGTTGTTGAAGGTGCCAGCGTGGCCAAGTGTGCCACCGCGGCGTGGGTCGAACGCAGCCATGAGGTCGTGTCGGCCCCCGAAGGCGCCGAAGCTGAGCCCGCCAGCGAGGTACTTGCCGAGTGTGGTCATGTCGGGCGTGATGCCGATTTGTTGTTGAGCGCCACCGACGGCGAGTCGGGAGGTCATCACCTCGTCGAAGATGAGCACGCTGCCGTGCTGAGTGGATGCGGAGCGGAGCACGGCGAGGAAGTCGGGGTCGCCCGGAATGCAGCCACCCGACCCTTGCATCGGCTCGACGAGCACGGCAGCGACCCGATCGCCGTGCTCGGCCATTGCCGCCTCGAAAGCTGCCCTGTCGTTGTAGGGAAGAATCAGCCAGTCGTGAGGCACATTGACCGGGTTCGGGCCTGAGCCAAATGTGATAACGCCGCCGTGATAACCGTTCTCGAAAACCACGATCTTTGAGCGACCGGTGTGATGGGTGGCGACGGCAAGAGCCATTAGGTTCGCCTCGGTGCCGGAGTTGGTAAAACGCACCTGGTCGATTGACGGGAAACGATCGACAATCAACTCGGCGAGCCGGACCTCGTCGCTGTGTACAGAGCCGAGCGACCAGCCGCGTTCGAGCGCGGCACGTACGGCGGTTAAGACGGGTTCCGGAGAGTGGCCGAGTAAGCCGGCGGTGTAGTTGCCGAGGAGGTCAAGGTACTCGTACCCATCGACGTCGAAGAGCAAGCGACCGTGTGCTCGTTCAACGCGGAATGGAAACGGATCGAACTGGAGCACTGACCGCGTGTTGCCGCCCGGCATCACGCGGCGAGCGCGATCGGCCCAGCCCGCACTTTGGGGCCGGGCCGCTGCGTATGCAGTGCGGGCAGCTTGAATGGCCTGATCGAGATCCATCGTGAAATCTTTCCAGACTGCCGGTCACTTCTCGCGAACACGAAGTCGGCCGGCGGCTGATCCGTAGCCGGAAGTCAGCTGGCTGATGCGAACCGGTCGATGTCGGCACGGTGGCCGGCCACCACGACGAGGTCGTTGGCACCAAGGACGGTGTCTCGCTCGGCGTAGGTGAACACACCCGACTCAGGCTTGACGCACACGACGGTCACCTTGAAGTCCCGGCGTAAGTTTGTTTCGCCGAGCTGTTGGCCAACGAGCCAGGGCGGCGTCACGGTTTCGATGAGGACGAAGTCGCCGTCGAGTGCCAGGTACTCGATGACCTCTCCCGTGAGGAGGTGTGCGACGCGTGTTCCCATTTCGGCTTCGGGGAAGACAACGTGGTGCGCTCCAACACGGCTGAGGATTCGTCCGTGCGGCTCGGTGAATGCCTTGGCCCAGATGTTTGGGATTTCAAGGTCGGACAGCGCGGCGGTTGTCAGCACGCTTGCTTCGACATCTGCGCCGATACAGACGGCAACGGTGACTGCATCGGCGACCCCCAGCTGCTTGAGTGCCTTCGGGCTCGTCGTGTCGGCCTGGGCGACATGGGTCAGCACGCCACTCAGCTCCTGGACTCGTTCGCCATCGGCGTCGATTCCGAGCACTTCGTGGCCCATGTCGATGAGCGTCGTCGCGAGTGCGCTGCCGAAGCGGCCGAGGCCGATGACAATGAATTCGCCGGTGTGTTCGACGTCGCGGTGGAGACCGCGAAACATCGTATGGAGCAGTTTGTCAGCCAATGATCGGCCTTTCTTCTGGGTATCGGTAGGCGCGGGCGCGGTCGCTGTCGCGCAGCGCCAATGCAGTGACGAAGGTGACGGGCCCGACGCGTCCGGCGAGCATCACGACGACGAGGGAGATGTGTCCGAGGGTGCTGATGGCTCCGGTGACGCCGGTTGATAATCCGACGGTGCCGAATGCAGACGCCGATTCGAACAGCGCTGCGGTCAGACCGATGCCGTCACTGGCCATCAAAACGAGTGAGACGCCGGTGACCATGGCAACCGAGAGCAGCGCGATCGTGACCGCCTGGCGGGTCATTGATGTTGGCAGCCTGCGGCCGAACACGTTGACGTCTTGATCGCCGCGTGCTTCGGACCAGATCATCAGGCCCAGTACAGCGAACGTCGTGACTTTGATGCCGCCACTTGTCGAGGCGGGGCCAGCTCCGATGAACATCAGGGTGCTGATGACGAGGAGTGTCGGCTCGTTCATTGCACCGACATCGACCGTGTTGAAACCGGCGGTTCGGGGCGACACACCCTGGAACCAGCCAGCCAGCAACTTGTCACCGATACCGAGTTGGCCAAGCGTTGCCGAGTTACTCCACTCGAATACGAGTACGACGACCGGACCGATAACGAGCAGAGCGGCAGTGGCGAGCAGCGTGATCTTGAGGTGGAGGCTCCAGGGGATCACGCTCGATCGCGGTTGCCCCGTCCGGTGGTGCAGCGTCATTGGCAGGCTTGCTTCAACACGTTTCGTCGCCGATGCCCGACGTCGGCTGATCTCGACGAGGATCGGAAATCCGAGGCCGCCGACGATGAAGCCGAGCGTGATTGCGATGACGACGACTGGGTCGCCGACGAAGCTGGCGAGGTTGTCTGAGTACAACGAGATGCCCGCGTTATTGAATGCGGTGACACCGTGGAAGATTCCTGAGTACAGCGCATCGCCGAAGTTGTCTTCGTACCCGCCCTGCCAGAGCCGGACGGTGAGGACTGCGGCGAGTGAGCCTTCGACGGCGAGTGTGATGCGTGCGATGTAACCAATGAGGGTCTTCAGATCGCCGATGTCGACCGCCCCGATTTCGGCTTGCGCAAGCATCCGTTGCCGCAGTCCGACGCGGCGCGAAGCAACCAGGGCCAACACCGATCCAATGGTCATGATGCCGAAGCCGCCGATTTGTACAAGGGCGAGTAAGACGAGTTCACCGAAGAGGGAGAAGGTTGCGATATCGACGGTGGCAAGCCCAGTGACGGTGGTTGCCGAGGTCGACATAAACAGCGCATCCTCGACTCCAAGCCCGCTCGAACCATCAACGGCAACGGGCAACAGGAGGAGCAGCGTCCCGAGAGTGATTAACCCGGTGAACGCAAGAACGACCAGCTGCGCAGGGTTGCGATTCACTCCGCCGGGCCGGGCCACCACCCGAGTGTACGGCGGTCACACTGTGCCAGGCACAGTGTGACCGCTCTCATGAATCCGCTTGGGGGGTGTTCCTATCTCGTTGTCAGGCTGCTGCGAGCTGGACTGCGTCGACGCGCCCCTTGGCGGCTGTGAGCGCACCTTCGGGATCGACGTTGAGTTGGTCCGCCGCGATGACGGTGACGTCGGTGAGGCCGAGGAATCCGAGGAAAGTTGTGAGCCAAGTGGACGAGAGGTCCATTGGTGAGCCGACAGGGACGCCGCCCGATGTGACGATCACGTAGACCGGCTTGTTTGGAATGAGGCCCTCGGGGCCGGTTGGCGTGTACTGGAAGGTCGTGCCGGCGCGTGCGACGAGGTCGGCCCAGGCCTTGAGAGCGGCGGGCGGGCCGAAGTTGTAGATCGGGAGGCCGATCACGATGGTGTCGGCGTCAAACAGTTCTTGTATCGCAATGTTGGCGTCTGCGAGTTCAGCATTCTGTGCATCGGTGCGGTCAGCTTCGGGCGTCCACATGGCGCCGAGCGTTGATTCGCTGAGCAGGGGGATGCCGTCGGCGAGATCGCGGACGGTGACATCGGCGTCGGGGGCAATGCGGCTGATGAGTCGATCCGAGAGCTGGCGGCTGACGGAATCGGCGGTGCGTGCGGAGGAATCGATACGGAGGATCTTAAACATGGAAGAGATTGTAACCACAATAATTGTGCCCGCAATGAAATAGAAGTCACAGGCAGTCCCGGGAATATTTCGGTGGGAGAAGTCTCGATCTGCGTCGACGCGAGTTACGCCGGGGTCAGGCGGTCGTGGACAATGATCGTCGGGTCAGCGTCGAACTCGGGCCGCGGGGCCTGCAGCTTGGCGAGCGCATCAGCGCGTTCGGCGTCGGTGAACGACCGAGTCGTGAGGCAGAACTCGACCATGTTGCCGGATGGGTCGCCCAGGTAGATCGAGGAACAGAAACCGTGATCGATTTCGATCACCTGGTGGCCGTGCTGCTGCCAGCGTGTGCGATGACGGTCGAGGGCCTCACGGGACGGGGCGTCGAATGCAATGTGGTTGACCCAGCCCGGCAGGCCAGCGGCCGCATTGATGTCCACCTGATAGTCGCCGAGGGATTCGTCCTGGATTTCCCAGAACGCGATCAGATCGCGATCGGCATCGTCACGATCCTCAATGTCGGTGTTTGTGGCGTAGAAAAAGTGCTTACTGAACCCGGCGTGGTTTGGCGCACCCGTGGTGTTCGGGGTCGGGCCGACGTGGACCTTGACCAATTCAAAGCCCATCACCTCGGTGTAGAACTTGTGGGTTGCCACAGCATCGTGAGTGGCGAGTGCAACATGATGGAATCCCATTGGATCAGTCTCGCGCATTCACAACGTCAGGGCGCTGGCGGTCTGGCGTGGTGTTGCCTGCAATGTTCGGCATGCTGTCTGCATGTTCCTCGGCGAAGATCTGCTGGCGTACCTCGTGCTCGCCTTTGGCGCCGCACTCTGTGTCGGCAACTTCATGGCAGTCGTGCGGCCGCCGGAACGGCAGCTCGACGAGGGACACCTCGAACGCGCTCCGGTCGGCCGATCCCTGCTCTACTCCGGAATCGGCCTCTTGGCAGCGGTCTGGGCGTTGGCCTCGCTCGTCAGCGGGTAGCTCCGTCGCGTGCGTTTCTTGCACTTTTCTCCCAATTAGCTGCGAGCTTTGTGGGGTGAGTTCTGGAAGCCCCCTACAAATCTCGTTCGTCGAGTCGGCGTCGCGGCTCAATACTCTGCCCGAAGCAACCGTCGAAGTTGCGTTCGTGGGTCGATCAAATGTGGGCAAATCCTCACTGATCAATGCACTCGCCAACCACAAGCAACTCGCCCGCGTGTCCAATACGCCTGGACGGACACAGCTGATCAACCTGTTCAGCCTCGACGAAGGCGATGGCCTCGGCACACTCGTCGACCTCCCCGGCTACGGGTATGCCAAGGCGTCCAAATCAGTGCGCCGCGACTGGCCCGCAATGATCGAGGGTTACCTCCTTGAGCGCGACTACCTGGTGATGGTCTTCATCCTGATTGACGGCGAAATTGGCCCGACGAAGCTGGATCAGCAAATGCTCGACTGGTTGCGTCAGAGCGAGGTTCCGCACACGGTCGTGGCCACGAAGCACGACAAGGTCAAGTCCTCTCAGCGAGCGACGCGCAAGAACAAACTTGCTGC